>CAVEOR010000001.1:0-37590 GCA_963617285.1 Anaerovoracaceae bacterium
GGTATACTGATTGTAAATATAACAAAATTTGACTGAGGCTGTTTTTTTTGGAGATAAGTAAGAAAATTACAACTGAGGAAATCGACGAATTTATCAATTAAGGCAGGGCACAGGATTTGTATTTCATATTAAATAAAAGAATTGCGCTTCGTTCGTGGGTGCGCTCGCCCTATGCCTATTATATCAAAGGCATAAGGGATGCACAGCGTCTAAGTAGGGAAGAATACGAACTACTGAAGCTATGCGACGCGAGGCACGATTTAGAAGAATCCGCAACATTAAATAAGCTTAGGGCGCAAGGCATCATCTTGGAATGCGAAGAAGGCGAGTTTATGCTGGACGATTGGCAGGACAAGACATACGACAATCGCTATTTTCCAGCCATGAACTGGATGATTACAGGAAAGTGCAATTATAACTGCCTGCACTGTTTCAACGCTGCGGATAACGCTCCTCTTCAGAGCGAGTGGAGCCTTGACGAAGCGAATATTTTGCTCGACCAGGCGAGAGATTGCGGCATAAACGGATTTACCATCACGGGCGGCGAGCCTATGCTGCACAAGAATTTCTTCGATATTTTAGAAGGAATATATAGTCGCGACATGTATGTATACGAGCTGAATACGAACGGGCACTTCATCAACCAAGAATCCCTCGACAGGATGAAAAATCTCGGCTGCGTGCCACTGATGAAAATCTCATTCGACGGCATAGGCTGGCACGATTGGCTCAGAAATAAGAAAGGTTCAGAAGAGGATGCCCTCAGGGCAATTTCTCTATGCATAGAAAACGGCTTTCCAGTAAAGGTGCAGACGAATGTCCACAGGAACAACATCGATGTGATGTTAGACACCGTGAACATGCTCGATAGAATGGGTGCGAAGGAAACTCGAGTAATCAGAACGACGGAGGCGCCGCGCTGGGAGCAGAACGCAGGTGGTGCGACCCTCAGTTTCAAGGAATACATGGATGCTATGCTTAACCTGTGGGCGGAATATGCCAAAGAAGAGCATAAGATGGAGCTTACTTCATGGCAGGTCGGGACTATGATTCCGGAAATCAAGGCATTTTCTCTTGCAGCAGTCGAATGTAGACCTGGACAGTACAGAGCAAACGCGCCTGTCTGCAAGGGTAACCGAGGAATGATCGCCGTCGGGGCAAACGGAAATGTCTATCCTTGTCATCAGATGTCGGGATATTATGAGCAGCATGATGACATCCTCGGCAACCTGAAGGACGGAAGCCTCAAGGAGCTCATAAGCGGCGGCAAATACATGGACGAAATCTGTACGACCCTTGGAACTTTGCGAGAAAATAATTTGAAATGCGGCAATTGCAAGTACTTCGAGTTTTGCTGCGGCGGGTGCAGGGCAATTGCACTCGCACTCACGGGCGACAAGTTAGCGTCCGACCCGTCAAAATGTTTTTTCTTCGAAAACGGGTATTACGAGAAAATCGTAGATATGCTCAGCGGTTGGAAAAACTTCTCGGCCATCGAAGTATAGAAGTATAATTGAAGTACGATAGATAATAATAAAATATAAAAGCAAGAAGAAAGGCAATATTATGAACAAAGAGTTGTTTCGCGAAGATGCTGTGAAGAGAGCTTCGTCTCCCGAGCAATTAAATCAGTACATCAAGGTAACGAATCCAGGAGTCTGGGTGAGTCTTGCCGCAATCATTATCCTTCTCATAGGCGTATGCGTATGGGGAGTGTTTGGCAGACTTGAGACGACCGTCGATGCCGTTTGCGTGTCCGACGGAAGTCAGGCGATTTGCTACATGGTGGATTCCGAGGCAATAGCATCCGTAGAGAAAGGGCAAGAAGTGAAGATTGGAGAGGCGATTTACATAGTCGATTCCGTTTCGCAGGATGCCATTCAGGTAAGCGACAGCACGGTTTTATCCGTGAGCGAGAGAGCAAAGAGCCTTTGCGGTGTTTCGAATGCTGACTGGGTCTACGAGATAAAACTTAATCTGAGCGGGACGAAGCTGAAGGCTGGGGCATATAGCGCCAAGATTGTCACCGAGAGCGTTTCGCCTATGTCGTTTATTTAATCGAGGTGCGGCATGGGTAAAGAAAGCAGAATCAAATCGCCTGTAAAACAAGGCGTGGCAAAGGTTCCAGTCATAATGCAAATGGAAGCACTCGAATGTGGTGCGGCTTGCCTTACGATGATCCTTGCATATTACGACAAATGGGTTCCGCTCGAGCAAATACGTTCGGATTGCGGTATTTCGCGTGACGGATCCAAGGCAAAGAATATATTGAAGGCAGCGAGGACCTATGGGCTCATCGCAAAGGGATATAAATATGATATAGAAGCGCTGAAGAAAGAAGCAAAACTCCCTTGCATCATCCATTGGAATTTCAGCCATTTTGTCGTGCTCGATGGATTCAAAGGTGACAGCGCGATATTAAACGACCCAGCGAAGGGTAGATATGCCGTTCCGATGGAAACCTTCGAGAACTCATACACCGGTATCTGCTTGATGTTTGAGCCAGGTGAGGAGTTTACCCCAGGCGGCAAGAAAAAATCCGTAGTCAAGTTTGCGATGAAGAGACTAGAGGGCGCAGGAGCGCAGGTTGCGTTTACCATGCTCACGGGTTTCATCGGCTCGCTCGTCGCAATGATTTCACCTGTATTCGACAGGATCTTCTTCGATAGGATTCTGACGGGCAAGAATCCAGATTGGTTCATGCCGTTTATCATTGCTATTGCAGGATTTTCTTTGATTAGAATCATAGTCGAATGGCTCAGGTCGGTCTATTCGCTCAAGATAAATGGTAAGCTCACCGCGGTCGGAAACTCGACATACTTTTGGCATGTCCTGCATCTTCCTATGAACTTTTTCTCCCAGAGAATGACTGGTGACATAAGCAACAGGCAGGCTACGAATGCGACGATTGCAAATACGATTGTAAACACGTTCGCACCGCTGCTTTTGAACACGATAATGATGTTCTTCTATCTGTTTGTGATGCTGGAATACAGCTGGTTCTTGACTTTGATTGGCGTGCTATCGATATTCATCAATGTCGTAGTATCCAAGTACATCTCAAATAAGAGAATCAACCTGACGAGAGTTCAGATGCGAGATAGCGGATTGCTCTCGGGCACAACGGTTGCGGGAATCGAAATGATAGAGACCATCAAAGCCAGCGGCGCTGAGAATGGATTTTTCCAGAGGTGGGCAGGCTATCAGGCAAATGTCAATGCCGCGGATGTAAAATACGCGAAGATGAATCAGTACCTTGGCCTTATACCAACGATTGTATCGACCCTTTGCAATACATTGGTTTTGATGTTCGGCATATACTTTGCTATGAACGGAAGCTTTACAATCGGTATGGTTACCGCGTTCCAAGGATTCTTAAACTCCTTTACTTCGCCGGCACTCAGCCTGATCAATGCAGGCCAGTCGATTCAAGAGATGCGTACGCAGATGGAACGTATAGAGGACGTTATGGCTTATCCTGAGGACAGCATTTACGAGGAGACAGGCGAGCAGACACTTGATAGAAAGCTTTCCGGAAATGTGAGCATCAAGAATGTTTCCTTCGGCTATTCGAAGTTAGATGAGCCTTTGATTAGAGATTTCAACCTCGAACTTCAGCCAGGCAAGAGCGTGGCGTTCGTCGGTGCGTCCGGCTGCGGCAAGTCAACGCTGTCGAAGCTTATCTCAGGACTCTATCAGCCTTGGACTGGCGAGATACTATTTGACGGAAAGAAAATGCAGGAAATTGGCAGGAATATCTTCACCAGCTCCCTTGCTGTCGTAGACCAAGATATAATCCTGTTTGCCGATACGATAGCAAACAACATAAAGATGTGGGATGCATCCATTGAGGACTTCGAAATGATACTTGCGGCTCGAGATGCCCAGATTCACGAGGATATCATGCTCCGCGAGGGCGGCTACCAAGGAAAGATAGTCGAAGGCGGACATGACCTTTCGGGCGGACAGCGCCAGCGTCTTGAGATTGCAAGAGTTCTCGCTCAGGATCCGACGATTCTCATTATGGACGAGGCGACCAGTGCCTTGGATGCCAAGACTGAATACAATGTAGTCAAGTCCATCAGAGACCGCGGAATCACCACGATTATAGTTGCTCACAGGCTTTCCACGATTAGAGATTGCGACGAGATTATCGTCCTTGACCACGGCAAGGTGGTAGAGCGAGGAACGCACGATGAGCTGTTTGCAAAAGGCGGGCTGTACACGAGCCTCGTAACGAGCGATTAGGAAAGGGGGATATCATGAGTTTATTTCAAGACCAATTAGAAACGAGAAAACTAAACGATGATGCCGTCATTTCTGATGCGATAGAGCAAATAGCTGGTTCGGTCACGGGTAGACGCATATCCGCTGCCGTTGCAGATGAAAGATTGCGTTCGCTCGACGCCATAAATCAGATTTTAGGGTACTTCGGCAAGCGTCCTTGCGAGATGCCAGAGAAAATCACCAAATTAGATGATCAGATAGATTTTGCCGCTCGTCCATACGGGATTATGCACAGAAAAGTGAAGCTCGACAAGGGCTGGTACAAGTGTGCCGTAGGTGCAATGCTCACCGAGAAGAAGCAGGGCGGAATAGTGGCGCTGCTTCCTGGCAAATTCGGCGGATATTATTTCTATGATACGGACGGAAAGAAGACTAAGTTAAACTCAGCCACAGAACAGCTATTGGAGAGCGAGGCAATTGCATTCTACAATCCTCTCCCGCAGAAGAAACTCAGTGTGGCGGATTTGATGAAATATTCCTTTGCAACCCTCAATCCTTCGGATATATTCTGGATTGTGGTGGCGACAGGAGTCATTTCCCTCGTTGGACTTATTTCACCAAAGCTAAACCAGTTGCTGTTTAAGACGGTTGTAGAGTCTGGCAGCGTCAAACTACTCATCGCGATTGCCATATTTACCGTATGCGTTTCCATCAGCTTGATGCTGTTTAGCGTGGCAAAGGCTCTTTTCAACTCGAGGATTACGACGAAGATGTCAAGTGCGGTTCAATCTGCTACGATGATGAGAATACTCTCGCTTCCAACGAGATTTTTCAAGGACTACAGTGCAGGTGAACTTACGAGTAGATCGATGTATATCGGCTCGCTTTCGCAGATGATTACAGATGCTATGTTTACGACTGGACTGACTTCGCTTTTCTCCTTGATATATATATTCCAGATCTTTGAATTTGCACCCGCACTCGTCGTGCCAGCACTTTTGATAGTACTTGCAACGGTTGTGCTTTCGATTATCACGACATTTGCACAGATGAAGGTTTCCAGAAGGCAGATGGATCTGGGAACGAAGGATTCGGGACTCAGCTACTCGCTTATTGCAGGCATCCAGAAGATAAAGCTCGCTGGTGCCGAAAAGCGTGCATTCGCAAAGTGGGGAAATCAATATGCCAAGAGTGCACAGCTGACGTATAACCCGCCTGCAATAATCAAGATGAGCTCTGTTTTCTCGCTTACCATATCCTGCGTTGGCACGGTGGTGATGTACTACTTTGCCGTTGAGAGTGGAGTTGCGATTGCGGATTACTACGCATTCCAGGCGGCTTATGGAATGGTGTCTGGGGCATTCCTTGCACTTGTTTCGATTACGAGCACCGTTGCTCAGATTAAGCCGGTCATGGAAATGGCAAAGCCGATTATGGAAACCGCGCCTGAGACGGCCGAAGTTAGGCAGATTGTAGAGAGAGTCTCTGGAAATATCGAAATCAACAATGTTTCGTTCAAATACAAGGAGAACGGACCTGCGATTTTCGAGAATCTGTCGCTCAAGATAAGGGCGGGACAATATGTGGCGATCGTCGGGAAGACGGGCTGCGGCAAGTCAACGCTCATCAGACTCTTGCTCGGTTTCGAGAAACCACAGAAGGGCGCTGTATACTACGACGGCAGGGATATTGCCAATCTCGATCTTCAATCCCTCAGAAAGAAGCTGGGCGTAGTGACTCAGGATGGCAAGCTCTTCAGAGGAGATATTTTCTCCAATATCATAATCTCGGCCCCAAGCCTTACGCTGGATGAAGCGTGGGAGGCGGCGGAGATGTCTGGAATTGCAGACGATATCAAGGCTATGCCGATGGGAATGCACACGATGATTTCGGAAGGCTCTGGCGGCATATCCGGCGGTCAGAAACAAAGAATCATGATTGCAAGGGCCATCGCCCCGAAGCCGAAAATTTTGATATTCGACGAGGCGACGAGTGCCCTCGACAATATAACACAGAAGAAAGTCTCAGACGCATTGAATTCTCTCAAATGCACGAGAATTGTCGTCGCCCACAGGCTTTCTACGATAAAACAATGCGATAGAATTATCGTAATCGACGGTGGCAAGATAATTGAGGACGGGACGTACGACGAGTTGATAGAAGAGAAGGGATTCTTCGCTGAACTTGTCGAACGCCAGAGAATCAATACTGAAAATTAAGTTAGTGTAGGTACTTACCCGTACCTAAGAGATATTATCATCATATTATTTATAAAAAGGAGGTTATATCATGGAAATGACCAAAGAAATGAACGAAAAGGCAAGACAAGCAAAAAGTGTTGAAGAGCTCATGGCTCTCGCAAAGGAAAACGAAGTCGAACTGACAGAAGAAAGTGCGAAAGCATATTTTGATCTTCTTCATCCGCAAAACAGCGAGGTTTCAGATGACGAACTCGACAATGTTGCAGGCGGAACGTGCTACGAGGATGGCAGACCTGTTGTAACGATATATAATAGGTGCGAACGCTGGACATGCGAATCATGTCACCGACCTCTTAACCCTGACTATGATAGTTTTTATGGCGAAAGATATCGTTGCACTTGTCCTACAACCCTTGGATGTGTGGACTGTTATTATTCACGTTATGAGTCTGCACTTCTTTTGTGCTTCCACCCAGAGAGATACTATAATTAATGCGAAGTAATATCTAAGGAAACATAATGCGGAGGAAATTATTATGAAAATGACCAAAGAAATTAACGAAAAAGCAAGACAAGCAAAAAATGTTGAAGAGCTCATGGCAATCGCAAAGGAAAACGAAGTCGAACTGACAGAAGAAAGTGCGAAAGCATATTTTGATCTTCTCCATCCGCAAAACAGCGAGGTTTCGGATGACGAGCTTGACAATGTTGCAGGCGGAACGTGCTACAAGGATGGCAGACCTGTTGTAACGGCATTTAATTCATGTGAGCGTTGGGTATGCGAAAGATGCGGCAAAAGAGAAACTGTCGCTGATGGTGGTATCTGGGGTACCAGTTATAAGTGTCCTAATTGTGGCTTAAGTTACGGTTGTGGGAACTGTCATTATTCACGCTATGAGTCAGCACTTCTTCTGTGCTTCCACCCAGAGAGATACTATAACTAATACGAAGTAATATCTTAAGAAAACATAATTCAGAGGAGAAGAAATGAAAACATGTAAATTCAAGAACAAGTCGAAGAAAATCGTTGCGCTGATGCTTGTTTTGGTGATGATTTTCTGTTTTGCGGGATGCGGTGGCACGGACACTGACACGCAGACGGAGGACTCAGACAGAGTGATGGGAACGGTTCTCGGTGACTATGTAATCGAGCTTCCGACAATCACTGAAATCGACTACGAGGCAGGACTGGCGAAGAACAAAGAAATGTTCGCCCAATTCGGTTGTTCTGCGATTGGCAAGGTTTCGGACGATGGAGATATGCTTATCGGTCGTTCATTTGACCTTTACTACAGCAATAACCCAGCCTACGTTATTAGGACGGATGTTGAAGGATACTATAAGACGGTCGGACTTGCCTATGATTCCTTCGACGGAGAGACATTTGATGTGATTAAAGAAAAGGGTGTGAGCCAGGATGAGCTCCTGACATTGATTTTCTTTACTGAGGATATCATGAACGAGAAGGGGCTGTATATCGAGGCGAATATGCGCCCTGAGCAGCCAGAGTACACTGGAATTTCTCCAAGCACAGGCACTAACCCTGATGCAGAAGTGTCCCTTTCCTTCTCTGCTCTCGTAAGATACCTCGGCGAGAGATGTGCCGATGTTGATGAGGCAGTTGAGCTTGCACAGACTTTGAACGTGCATGGCATGATTACGGATGAATTCTGCTGGGATGGCGGATTCTTCATGGCAGATGAATCTGGCCATTACGGTGTCATGGAACTCGTCGACAACAAGCTTATTTGGCTCGATGGACAGAATTGCCAGGCTAACTTCTACATCAATGACGAATACAAGGATGTTGCAACTATAGGTGCTGGAACAGGCAGATATGACCTTCTCAGAAGCGAAATCGACTCAATTCAGAGCGAGGATGAGATGACTAGCCTTATCAAGAAGGTTAGATATACTCAGATTCTCAGCCCATATACCAGCCAATTTGACCCACGCAGTGAATACAGCGGATTCGGCGAGGGCTTCGAGTCGGTCGGCGGAGAACTTACCTTGGAAATGTGCCAAAGCGATGAGTATAAGGATATGATTTACGAGACAATCGAAAATGAAGGAGCGGCAGAGAGGGATAAAGACGTTCAGACGCTTAGAGACGAAGGTACCCAGTGGCTCTCCGTTTGGCAGACAATCTCAAATTGCAATAATAGAACAATCAAGGCTATCTTCTTCGAGGATGATGAATTGACTTTTGACCTTACGGTTGAATAGTAAGATGGAAAAGCGGATTGAATTCCTATGCGAATTTAGTTGCTTTGTCTGAAAAAGATAAGAAAGACGAAAGATAAAGGATATGAAAAAGAATAATTTTAAGAGAATTTTGGCTATGCTCCTCGCACTTGCACTCGTGTTTAGTTTTGCCGGATGCGGCGGAAGTGAAACGAGTACGGAGACGGGAACCGATACCTCAGAAGAGGCTCGCACGATGGGAACGGTAGTAGGTGATTATGTCATCGAACTTCCGACGATAACGGAGATCGACTTTGATAAGGGACTCGAGAACTTCGAGGCGGAGTTCAGCAAATATGGCTGTACTGCTGTCGGCAAGGTTCTTGACAATGGCGATATGGTGATTGGACGCTCATATGACCTTTCTTATAGCTTTTCGCCTGCGTATATAGTTCGCACGGAAATCCCGGGGCTTCTCAAGACGGTTGGTGTTTCCTATAACGGCTTCAACGGCGCGACATTTGATGATGTAAAGGAAAATGGTCTGACTGAGGATGAGCTCCTTAAGGTTTATTGCTTGACGGGAGACGTGCTCAACGAGAAGGGCTTCTACATCGAGGCAAACATGAGAAGCTCACAGCCAGAGGAGACTGGAATCAAAGAATGCAGCGGCACGAATCCTGACGCTGACATCAGACTCAGCTTTGCGACGCTCATCAGATACCTTGGCGAGAGAGCATCTACAGTAGATGAAGCGCTTGAACTGGCAAGTGAAGTTGATGTTTACGGATTCAAGACGGATCAATACGACTGGAATGGCGGATTTTTCCTCGCGGATGCAACTGGACACTACGGAGTGCTTGAGCTCATTGACAACAAATTAGTTTGGAACGACATGCAGCAGGCACACGCGAACTTCTATATTAGCCCAGAGTATAAGGATAGGGCAACGATCGGCGCAGGCATGGGTCGCTACGATGTTGTTATGGAAGGTATCGACGCTGTCGAGAGCGAGGCGGATATGCGTGAACTCATCGAAAAGGTTAGATATCTGCAGACGCTTTGGCCAGATACTTGTCAATTTGACCCTGTAGCGGAGTTTGCAGGTACGGAAATCGATGGCAAGACATATTACATCAAGGACGTCCTCGACGAGAGCAACAGAGACATTCTGATGGATTACGCATATAGCTATGTGTACACGGATAGAGAGAAGAGCCTTGACGAGAAGAGAGAAGCTAACGACGTTTGGCTTTCCGCATATCAGTCCGTTGTAAATTGCAACAACAAAACTTTAAGCGTTAAGTTCTTCGAAGACGACGAACTCCTCTATGACCTTTCCGTAGAATAGGGTTTTTCTAAAAACCTCTTTTGAATACTCAAACAAATGCCCTCTGGGATATGCCCCAGGGGGTTTTTGATTGTGCGGGCTCGGCCGCTCCAATTTTCCCAGAAAAATGCAAAAAACTCTCGCATAACTCTTGTATCCCGCGCCAAAAAGTTGTACAATGTAATGTAAAATAAAATGCCCGAAATAGGGCATTGCGTAATGTTTTAATAAATTTTAATTTATGAGAGGTTTTGAAAAATGAGTGTAAAACTGAAAAAAATCTTAGCCGCACTGGTAATCGTTGTACTCGTGTTCGGCTGGTATGTCACCTTGTTTGGCATAGGTGACTCATCTAAGGACGATGCCATCACATCGGTCAAGTCAGCCTTAAAATACGGTCTTGACATCAATGGTGGCGTATACGTTGTAATGGAAGCGCAGACTGACTTGACTGGCGACGAACTCGATGAACTCATGGAGCAGACCAGAGCCGTAATCGACAACCGTGTTAACCAGCTCGGTGTTGCAGAAGCATCCGTAACTATCGAAGGTACGAACCGCATCAGAGTAGAGATGCCAGGCGTTGAAGACGCGGACGAAGCTATCCAGGCTATCGGCCAGACGGCTCAGCTTTCCTTCATCCTTGCTGATGGCTCCACAGTTCTGACAGGTTCGAACGTAAAGGACGCTCAGATTGCGACAGACGGCGGCTATTACAAGATTTTGCTCGAGTTTGATGACGAAGGCACGTCGCTGTTCGAAGAGGGTACGCGCAAGGCATATAACCAGGAAGTTACCCCGACAATCGATGGCATGAATGCGAATGAGATCGCTATCGTTCTCGACAACGAAATCGTAGTTAGCCCTACGGTACAGCAGGTAATCAGCGGCGGTAGCTGCGAAATGACAGGTAACTACTCCAAGGAAGAAGCTTCAACTACTGCAGCCCTCATCAGAGGCGGTGCACTTCCTGTAGACCTCGTTGAAGTACAGTCATCCGTACAGGCAGCAACAGTAGGCGCAGATGCCCTCGACAAGTCAATCGTTGCAGGTGCAATCGGTCTCGGAATCGTATTCCTTCTGATGCTCGCATTCTACGGCATGCTCGGATTCATCGCTGACATCGCACTTTTGCTCTATGTAATCATGTTCATGTGGTCAATGGTAGCATTTAACGTTGTCCTGACACTTCCGGGAATTGCTGCATTGATTCTGTCCATTGGTATGGCGGTAGACGCAAACGTTATCATCTTTGCTAGAATCAAAGAAGAAATCGCAGCAGGCAAGTCCATCAGAGTCGCAGTTGACGCTGGTTTCAAGAACGCGCTCAGCACGGTACTCGACGCACAGATCACGACACTTATCGCTGCAGTTGTACTTTACGAAGTTGGTACTACATCGGTTAAGGGCTTCGCTCTTACACTCATGATCGGTATCGTCATCAGTATTTTCACAGCAGTTGTTATAACTCAGCTTTTCATTTCGCTGTTGGCAGAGAGTCCAAAGTTCTGCAAGAACAAATACTTCGGTTGCAACGAGGACGGTTCGCCTAAGCAAATGCTTAATAAGACTTTCTCATTTATTAAACATAGAAAGATTTTCTACTGCATCAGCGTTGGTATCATCGTGCTCGGCCTCGTATGGTCGCTCGTATTCGGCATGAACTACGGTATCGACTTTACTGGTGGTACGACATTCCAGATCGAATTCGGTCAGCAGATGGATATCGACGAAGTAGAAGACACTCTCGCAGATTACGAACTTGATCCACAGATCATCTACGCAGGCGAGAACAACACTCAGCTCATCATCAAGACGATCAAATCGCTTGAGAACGCTGACAGAAACGACATCATTGCTACATTAGAAGACGCTTACGGAATCACAGATGACGACATCCTCGCATCAGAGCAGTTCGGTCCATCCGTTGGTAACGAGCTGAAGACAAACGCAGTCAAGGCTGTAATCATCGCATCCTTGGGTATGCTGATTTACATCATCTTCAGATTCAAATCATGGAAATACGGTCTTTCCGCAGTTGCTGGCGTAGTGCATGACGTTCTCATCGTAATCGCGTTCTATGCAATCTTCGGATACACTGTAAACAACCCGTTCATCGCAGCTATCCTCACACTCGTAGGATACTCGATTAACGACACAATCGTAATATTTGATAGAATCAGAGAGAACAAGGCGATTCACCCAAGAAATTCTGGCGAAGAGAACATCGACCTGAGTATCAACCAGACTCTGAACAGAACGATTATGACATCGCTGACAACGCTCGTTGTAATGATTCCGCTTTGCATCATGGTTTCGTCCTCCATCAGAGAGTTCATCATTCCACTCATGGTCGGCGTAATCGTAGGTTGTGCATCCTCAATCTTCATCTGCAGCCCGCTCTACTATGACCTCTGCAAGAAGGACGAGGGTTCCAAGTACCTTCAGAACACTGCAAAGAAGAGCAAAGCCAGCAAGGCTAAATAAAAGAGAATTATCCTAATAAAAAACCTATAAAATTTTCTAGGAGAAAAGATGTTAACAAAGGCCGAGTTTTTAGAAAAAATATTAAATATGAATTCTAAATACAACACCGAACTGATTGGAAGGGCGTTCGATACAGCCAGGAATCTGCATGATGGGCAGCTGCGCAAGAGCGGTGAACCGTATTTCATTCACCCGATAAATGTAGCGCTGATACTCGCAGAGATGGGCATGGACGACGCGACGATCGTCGGTGGGCTTTTGCATGACGTCGTTGAAGACACGGAATATACCAGAGAGCAGCTCGTCGCCGACTTTGGCGAGGAGATTGCTCTTTTGGTAGATGGTGTTACGAAGTTAGGCGCCATCAAATTCGAAAGCAAAGAAGAAATCCAGGCGGAGAACTTCCGCAAGATGTTCCTAGCCATGAGCAAGGACATCCGCGTTCTCATCATCAAGTTAGCCGACAGGCTGCACAACATGAGGACGATGAAATACATGAAACCAGAGAAAATCGTTGAAAAATGCAACGAAACTTTGGAGATTTACGCACCGCTTGCATCGAGACTGGGTATATTCACCATCAAATTCGAACTCGAGGATCTGGCACTGCAATACCTGCATCCGGAGGAATTCGAAGACCTCAAGCAGAAGGTAAGCAAGCGCAAGGAAGAAAGAGAAGCGACCATCAACACCGTAATCGGTGAAATCAAGGAGTCGCTCGACGATATGGACCTGCATTACGATATTTACGGCAGGGCGAAACACTATTACAGCATCTACCGCAAGATGAAGTTCCAGCACAAGCAAATCGACGAAATCTTCGACCTGATCGCTGTAAGAATAATAGTAGATAGTATCAAGGAATGCTACGCAGTGCTTGGAATCGTCCACACTATGTGGAAGCCAATCCCAGGCAGATTCAAGGATTACGTTGCAATGCCGAAGCCGAACATGTACCAGTCGCTACACACGACGGTAATCGGCGATAACGGCGAACCATTCGAAATTCAGATAAGAACATATGAGATGCACAAAGTTGCTGAATATGGTATCGCAGCCCACTGGAAGTACAAGGAGGGCGATACGTCAGGCAACTCATCCAATGATGACATAAAATTAGCATGGCTCAGGCAGTCGCTTGAGTGGCAGAAGGACATAAACGACCCGAAGGACTTCCTGGAGACGATGAAGATGGACCTCTTCGCAAGCCAGGTATTCGTATTCACGCCGCAAGGGGACGTTATCGAGCTCCCAGCGGGCTCCACGCCGCTTGACTTCGCGTTCAAGATTCACTCGGCCATAGGTTGCAAGTGCGTCGGCGCCAAGGTAAACGGCAAGATGGTTACGATTGACTATACGCTGCAAAACGGCGATATCGTTGAAATTGTAACGTCCGCGAACTCGTCAGGCCCGAGCGTAGACTGGCTGAAAATCGCCAAGAGTTCCAACGCCAGAAACAAGATTAGGGCTTGGCTGAAGAAAGAAAACAAGTCGGACAATATAGACAAGGGCAAGGATTTGCTCGACAAATACGTTCGCAAGAAGGGCTACGATCCATCAAACGTAATTAAGTCCGCATACGTAACGAAAGCCACTAAGGCTCTCAATTACGCAAACACGGACGAGGCATACGCACAGCTTGCCAACGGCGGAACGCTGGTAAGCAAATTCGCAAACCTGCTCTTCAGCTATTACGCTGAGGAAAAGCCAGCTGAGATCAAGTCAAACGAAGCAGTAATCGACGAAATCAAGGCTGCTGAGGCTCGCAAGGCGAAACTCAACCGCCGCCAGAAGGATAACCCTGGAATCGTGGTTGAAGGCATGGATAACCTGATGGTTAAGCTCGCTAAGTGCTGCAATCCAGTGCCTGGCGACGATATCATAGGCTTTATTACGAAGGGCAGAGGTATTTCCGTTCATAGATGCGACTGCTCGAACATAGTGTCTCTCCCAGAGGCTGAGAAGCAGAGATTCATCCATGTTGAATGGGAGAACCTGAAGGAAGGTAAGTCCTACAATGCGGATATTTGCATTATAGGTAATGACAGAAAAGGCATTCTCTCGGATATTTCGAGGGTTTGCGAGGATATGGATATTCACCTGTCTGGCGTAAATGCCAAGAGCGGCAAGGACGGAAGTCTGATGATGACGATTACACTTTCGATTTCCAGTACGCAGGAGATGCAGAAGGTTCTTAGGAATCTAAGGAATATCAGCGGAGTTACGCATGTTTACAGGGCGAAATCGTGAGGTGAATTTATGAGAGCCGTAGTGCAGCGTGTGACGGATGCAAGTGTGTCCGTGGATGAGAAAATTACAGGTGAGATTGGCAAGGGTATGGTGGTTCTCCTCGGTGTTGAGGATGGAGACACTGAGAAGGATGCGGACTATATCGCAGACAAAATTGCTGGTCTTAGAATATTCGACGACGAAAACGGCGTTATGAACATCTCGGTCATGGATATCGGAGGCGGAATCCTCTCGATTTCGCAGTTTACGCTTCTGGCGGATGCTCGCAAGGGCAAGAGACCGAACTACATCAAGGCCGCTCGCCCAGAGGAAGCAAACAAGCTCTATGAGTATTTCAACGATAGGCTCGAGGGCAAGGGTATTCACGTGGAAAAAGGCATTTTCCAGGCTGAGATGCTCGTTAGAATCAATAATGACGGGCCGGTGACGATTCTGCTGGACAGCCACAAGCTCTTCTAATCTGAGAGTGCAGAGTGAAGAGTGGAGTTCAATTCGAAAGTTTAGAATAGAAAGGGATTATTGAAGTGAAGATTTTTTCGTATATAACTGGGCCGATTCAGGTCAACACTTATTTGGTATATGATGAGAACACAATGAAGGGATTTATCGTTGACCCTGGCGATTACTCGCAGAAGCTGAGCAAGCAGGCGATGGATCTTGGAATTGACATAGAGTACATAATTCTCACGCACGGTCACGGCGACCATATCGGTGGAGTTGAGAAATTCAAACGCGATTTTTCTTCCGCAAAGCTCGTGGCGCATGAAAAAGAGAAGGAAATGCTCTTAGACGCAGTGATGAACTGCTCGGCAGAGTTTTTCCCAGGCGGCGTGACGCTTACACCTGACATTTGGGTCAAGGATGGCGACAAACTTCAGGTCGGCGACATGGAGCTGAAGATTATACATACGCCGGGCCATACGCCAGGCGGCATTTGCATATATGTTGGAGATACGTTATTCAGCGGCGACACGCTGTTTAGACGTTCAGTAGGTAGAACAGACTTCCCAGGTGGCGACCAGAGAGCTTTGATTAACTCAATCAAGGACAGGCTCTACCACTTGCCAGACGACACGAGGGTGCTTCCAGGACACATGGGAGAAACCACGATTGGGGAAGAAAAGAGAGGAAATCCTTTTGTATAATATCATACTTAAGAATGTCGAAAATAAATATGACTACGGCGAGCTCATCAAGATTTTCCTGAGGCCAGAGGAGTTCACGCTATATACGGAGGCGGAACTTGCAGAGGCTGAAGTCGTTGAAAATACTGACTCAGAGCGAATTGTATTCAACGAAAGCCTCTCGACCGACAAAAACGAAATCAAGCGAGAGATTTACAATAAATTATTTTCGTTAACTGGCGAAAAACCAGAGTGGGGCATACTCACTGGGGTGAGACCGGTCAAACTGACGGGTGAAATCTTTGATAGAGCCGGCGATAAGAGCAAGGTCGAGGAAATCCTAAGAAATGAGTACCTGCTCGCTGACGAGAAAATCAGGCTTTTGATTGACACATATACATACCAGCAGGAATGCTTCGGCAAACCAGAGAGAAACTCAGTCGGACTTTATATCGGAATTCCGTTTTGCCCGACGAGGTGCCTATATTGCTCGTTCACATCCAACCAAGTTGGCGACGCAGAGATAGCAAGGTATCTGGAAGCCTTAAAGACAGAAATCCAGTATGTCGGCAGGCGAATGAAGGAGACTGGACTCTTTGCTGAGAGCATATACATAGGCGGCGGAACGCCGACGACGCTGACGGCTGAGCAACTTGATGATTTACTCGCGACCGTCGAAGAGAATATCGACTTGACTCAGATACGCGAGTTCACGGTGGAGGCTGGTCGCCCAGAGACCATCACATACGAGAAACTGAGAAAAATCAAGTCGCACAATATAGAAAGAATCAGCATAAACCCGCAGACGATGCACCAGAAGACGCTTGAGATAATCGGAAGGCAGCATAAGCCAGAGGACATAATCCAGGCATTCGAGAGGGCAAAGGAAGTCGGGATAAACATAATAAACGCTGACCTTATAACAGGACTGCCGGGCGAGAGCCCAGAAGACTTTGCCCAGACACTTGACAAGGTCATGGCACTTGAGCCGGAGAACATAACAGTCCATACGCTGGCGGTCAAGCGTGCATCTAGACTCGTCGAGCTCGATAAGGATTTTCATTATAAGCAAGCCCAGACGGTCAAGGATATGCTTGGAATCGCCAAAGAAAAGCTCGCAGAGAACGGCTTTCGTCCATATTATCTGTATAGGCAGAAGCACATGGCGGGAGCATTCGAAAACACGGGATATTGCAAGGAAGGCGCAGCAAGCCTTTACAATGTCCGCATAATGGAAGAAAAACAGACCATAATTGCACTCGGGGCGGGAGGCATCAGCAAGATGTACTACCCAGACGAGAACAGGCTCGAACGAGTGCCAAACGTATCAAATTACGAAATCTATATTTCCCGATTAGAGGAAATGCTGGATAGAAAAGAACAAAAAATTTTTAAGGAGGTAAACTAGCATGTTAACAAATGCCCCAAAGGGAACCAAGGACATAATGATGGATCAGGTGTATAAGTGGCATTACATCGAAAGAAAATGGAAAGAAATTTGTGCAAGATACGGCTTCAAAGAGATCAGGACGCCGATGTTTGAACATACAGAACTTCTTCAGAGAGGCGTAGGCGATACCACAGATATAGTTCAGAAGGAAATGTATACTTTCAACGACCACGGCGGACGTTCAATCACGCTTAAGCCAGAGGGAACATCCCCTGCAGTTCGTGCTTTTATCGAGCACAAGCAATACGCAGAAGTTCAGCCAATCAAGCTTTACTATGATATTCCGTGCTTCCGTTATGAGAAGCCGCAATCAGGCCGTCTGAGACAATTCCACCAGTTCGGCGTTGAGACATTCGGAACTCCGAACATGATTGCAGACGCAGAAATCATCGCAATCGGCTATGATTTCCTGACTTCAATGGGAGTAACCGACCTCACACTCGAGATCAACTCCGTTGGCTGCCCACACTGCCGTGCTGAGCACAGAAAAGCCCTCAAGGAATTCCTTAAGCCAAAGTACGACCAGCTTTGCGACACTTGCAAGTCAAGATACGAGAAGAACCCAATGAGAATCCTCGACTGCAAGAGCCCAATCGACCAGGAGCTCGTACAGGGAGCACCTATGATGGTTGACTTCCTTTGCGACGAGTGTAAGGAAGCCTTCGAAGACCTTCAGAAGAACCTCAAGGCGCTCGAAATTCCTTACGTAATCAATCCAAAGATCGTAAGAGGACTTGACTATTACACAAAGACTGCATTTGAGTTCGTTACAAACAGCCTTGGTGCACAGGGCACAGTTTGCGGCGGAGGCAGATACGATAACCTTGTATCCGAGGTTGGCGGACCTCCAATCCCAGGCGTTGGATTCGGACTCGGCAAGGAAAGACTCCTCATGCTCATGGAAGCAAACGGCGTTGAAATTCCAAAGCCAAGAGATTGCGATGTCTTCGTAGCAACTATGGGCGAAAAGGCAAGACTCTACGGCCAGAAGCTCCTCTTTGACATGAGAAGAGCAGGTCTGAATGCGCAGATTGACGACCTTCAGAGAAACTTCAAGGGTCAGTTCAAGTACGCTGACAGACTCGGTGCAATCTACACTGTAGTAATCGGTGACAACGAGCTTGAATCAGGTGTTGCAACCCTCAAGGATATGACGAAGGGCGAGCAGAGCGAGGTTAAGTTCACCGAACTCATCGACGAGCTCAAGAAAAAGCTTGAAGCATAAAAAATATATTTAAGATAAATTAAGGAAAAGAGAAATGAGTGAAATTTTTAAGAGAACGCATATGTGCGGCACTTTGAACATCAGCAACGTTGGACAGGAGGTTGTCCTCAACGGCTGGGTAGCAAAGAGAAGAAACCTCGGCGGACTTATTTTCGTTGACCTCAGAGACAAGACTGGCATCGTTCAGGTTACATTTGACGACAAAATCCCGCAGGAACTCTTTGACAAGGCTGACGCACTCAGAAGCGAGTATGTAATCGGAATCAAGGGTGTAGTAAAGGAAAGAAGCGCAAAGAACGAGAACCTGCCAACAGGCGAAATCGAAGTATTTGCTAACGACCTCGTGCTTTATTCGGAGGCTGACACACCGCCGATTTACATCAAGGACGACGACAACGTAGACGACAACCTGAGACTGAAATATAGATATCTCGACCTCAGAAAGACGAAGATGCAGAGAAACCTCACATTCAGACACAAAGTTTGCAAGTGTGCGCGTGACTACTTTGACGAAAACGGCTTCACAGAGGTTGAAACTCCAATGCTCATCAAGTCGACTCCAGAGGGTGCGCGTGACTACATCGTTCCTTCGAGAGTTTATCCAGGAGAATTCTATGCACTTCCGCAATCACCGCAGCTCTTCAAGCAGCTTCTGATGGTAGGCGGAACCGATAGATACATGCAAATCGTAAAGTGCTTCCGTGACGAGGACCTCAGAGCGGACAGACAGCCAGAGTTCACACAGATCGACCTTGAGATGTCGTTCGTTGACCAGGACGATGTAATCGCAATCCAGGAAGGGTTCCTCAAGAAGGTATTCCACGAGCTCAAGGGCGTTGACATCCAAACACCGCTTCCAAGAATGACTTGGGATGATGCTATGGAACGTTACGGTTCGGATAAGCCAGACACGAGATTCGGATTCGAGCTCAAGAAGCTCAACGACGTCGTAGCAGGCTGCGGATTCAAGGTATTCACTGACTGCCTTGCGGGCGGCGGAGACGTTAGAGGCATCTGCGTAACAGGTGGCTCCGAGGCGTTCAGCCGCAAGGACATCGACAAGCTCACTGATATGACCAAGTCCTACGGCGCAAAGGGCCTCGTATGGATCAGAGTAAATGACGGCGAGTTCAAATCATCCGTAGATAAGTTCTTCTCACAGGAAGAGCTCGCAGAAATCGCAAAGGTATTCGACGCAAAGACAGGCGACCTTATCTTCATCTGCTCCGACAGAGCAAAGGTTACATATGATTCGCTCGGATTCCTCAGAAGAGAGTGCGCAAGAAGACTTGGGCTTCTCGACGATAACCAGTACAACCTGCTCTGGGTTGTTGATTTCCCAATGTTCGAAGAGGACGAGGAAGATCACAGCCTCAAGGCAATGCACCATCCGTTCACTTGCCCGAAGTTAGACCAGCTTGACCTTCTGGACACAGATCCTCTCGCAGTCAAGGCAGATGCATATGACATCGTTCTCAACGGCGTAGAGCTCGGCGGTGGTTCAGTCAGAATCCACGACAAGAACCTGCAGGCAAAGATGTTCGAAGTTCTCGGACTCACGAAGGAAGAGTGCGACGAGAAATTCGGATTCCTCATCGAAGCATTCAAGTACGGTGCACCACCTCATGCAGGACTTGCTTATGGCCTCGACAGATTCGTAATGCTTCTTCTCGGCGAACCGTCGATCAGAGAAGTCATCGCATTCCCGAAGAACCAGAACGCACAGTGCCTCGTTTCCAGTGCACCATCGCCAGTTGATCAGGCTCAGCTTGACGAGCTCGGAATCACGACGAAGTAGGACGACGCACGAACGTACAAAATAGTAAGATGGACATGCGAAAGCAACGCAAGTGCCCAGATGACTAAAAATAACAGAATGAAAAAAGAAAAAATAGGCGTGCTGGGCGGCTCGTTCGACCCAGCACACAAGGCTCACGTAGCATTCGGAAGTGCTGCGATTAGCGAGGCTGGGCTTGACAGACTTCTCGTCATGCCCGCCTACATACAGCCTTTCAAGAGAGAAAAGAAAGTAACAGACGAAGAGCATAGACTTGCGACTGCTCGCCTTGCCTTTGCGGGTATCGAGCGTGCTGAAGTCTCAAGTTTTGAGATCGACAAGCAATGCGTATCCTACACGTTCGACACGCTGACTGCGCTCACGGAGATGTTCCCTGATGCGGAGATTTACTTTGCTACGGGCTCAGATTCATTTATGACGCTTGACACTTGGTACAAGGGTAAGGAAATGCTGAGGAAATTCTCGTTTATAACCGCGCTCCGTCCCAGTGACAGCGAAGAAATGCTTGACTCGAAAATCGCGGAATTTCAAGCTGTGTATGGAACGAAGGTTATCAAGCTAAAGACAAAGATGTTAGACATTTCCTCGACGAAGGTCAGAAATGCCTATGCAGCGGGCGAGGATGTGAGCGAGCTCATACCAGATAGCGTTGCCCAGTATATCAAGGCAAACGGACTGTACACAATATAAACCATGGAGAACTACGAAAAGTTAAAACAAGAGATAAGTGAATATATCGAGAGGAATTTTTCTGAGAAGAGAAGAGTTCACACGGAAGGCGTTAGAACAACGGCGATAGAGCTTGCCCGCAAGTATGGTGCGGACGAGCAGAAAGCCGAGATCGCAGCTCTTTTCCACGATATGTATAGAGGTGTTCCCGAGAGCAGCCTCAATTATTACGTCAAACACCTCGGACTCGACGATAAGTATCTCAACAATCGCAATTTGGCGCACGGAAAGATTGCGGCCATAGTTATGAAGAGAGATTTTGATGTTGAAGATGAGGATATTATAAACGCCGTGTCCTACCACACGACTGGGAGGGCAGGGATGTCAAAGCTTGAGAAGGTCATATACCTTGCGGATGCCATCGAACCGAACAGGAATTACCCGTCCGTCGATGAGCTGAGAGAACTCGCGAAGGTCGACCTCGATAAGGCTTGCCTCGCGTGCCTGACGCATACGATAGATTTCGTGCGCAGCCAAGGTAATTACTTGGATGAAGACACCTTGAGAGCGGCTGAGGCAATACAATTAGAAGTTAGCAATTAGAAAGGGAAGAAAAATGACTAACAGAGATTATGCACTTTTGGCAGCGAAGACTCTATCGAACAAGAAGGCACTGGATATCGTCGTAATCGACATTCAGGAAAAAGCCTCATTTGCGGATTATTTCGTAGTCTGCTCTGGCACATCTGAAAGACAGATTCAGGCATTGACAGACGACATAGAGGAACTTTATGCCCAGGAGGGACTTTTCGTCAAGTCCATAGAGGGCAAACACGACACAGGCTGGATACTCATGGACTTCGGTGACATCATCGTAAACCTGTTCACCAAGGAAATGAGAGAAAAATATAGTATAGAAAAAATCTGGGGAGACTGCACATTCCTAGAAATTGAGGAATAGAGAGGAAACTTAAACAAATGAACGAAAGATATGATTTTACCAAAATCGAAAAAAAGTGGCAAGACTATTGGGAGAAAAATCAGCTTTTCAAGACGGTAGAGGACGAGAATAAAGAGAAATACTATGTTCTTGAGATGTTCCCATATCCGTCAGGCAAGCTCCACATGGGTCACGTTAGAAACTACTCCATCGGCGACGTAGTAGCTAGATTCAAGAAGATGGACGGCTACAATGTCCTCCATCCGATGGGATTCGACTCATTCGGTCTGCCAGCTGAGAACGCTGCCATCAAGCACGGTATCCATCCAGCAACTTGGACATGGGACAACATCCATGAGATGGAATCTCAGCTCCGCGAGCTCGGACTTTCCTACGACTGGGATAGAGAAGTTTGCACATGCCACGAGGACTATTATAAGTGGATGCAGTGGATTTTCATCCAGTTCTATAAGAAGGGACTCGCATACAAGAAGGAAAACCCAGTTAACTGGTGCCCGAGCTGCCAGACTGTACTTGCTAACGAGCAGGTAGTAGAAGGCGCATGCGAGCGTTGCAAGACTCCAGTAACCAAGAAGAACCTTTCGCAATGGTATTTCAAGATTACGGATTATGCGGATAGACTCCTTGAGAACCTCGACAATGGCGCTCTTGATGGATGGCCAAACAAGGTTAGAACGATGCAGAGAAACTGGATCGGTCGTTCCTACGGCTGCGAAGTTGACTTCAAGATGAAGGATAGCGACGAGACTTTGACCGTATTCACAACGAGAGTCGACACTATCTACGGAACGACATTCATGGTACTCGCACCTGAATATCCAACTGTACTTGAGAACGTAAAGGGCACGGAATACGAAAAGCCAGTTCTCGAATATATCGACAAAGTAAAGCACATGAACGAAATCGAACGTACTTCCACTTCCAACGAGAAGACAGGTGTTTTCATCGGCAAGTACGCAATCAACCCGTTCACCCACAAAGAAATGCCTATTTACATCGCAGACTATGTTTTGATGGGCTACGGAACAGGCGCCGTAATGGGCGTACCTGCACACGACCAGAGAGACTTTGACTTTGCGACTAAATTTGGTATAGATATCATCCCTGTAGTTGACCCGCAGGACCCAGAAGTTGACGTAAACAACCTCACGGCGGCTTGCGCGGCATCTGGCGTTATGATTAACTCCGGCGAAATCACAGGAATGAACTCCAAGGATGCAATTCCTTACATGATTGACAAGGCTGAGAAGGAAGGCCTGGGCAAGAGAAAGGTTAACTACAAGCTTCGTGACTGGCTCATCTCCCGTCAAAGATACTGGGGCTGCCCAATCCCTATGATCTACTGCGAAGACTGCGGATGGGTCCCAGAAAGCGAAGAAAACCTTCCGGTTAAGCTTCCGACGGATGTTGAATTCACTGGCAAGGGCGAATCCCCAATCGCTACATCCAAGACATTCAAGGATTGCACATGCCCACGCTGCGGCAAGAAGGCTACGAGAGAAGTTGACACGATGGATACATTCCTCGACTCTTCGTGGTATTTCCTCAGATATTGCGACCCGAAGAACGACAAGGCTGCATTTGACTCCAAGAAGGTTAACTACTGGATGGATGTTGACCAGTACATCGGCGGAGTCGAGCACGCAATTCTTCACTTGCTTTATTCGAGATTCTTCCAGATGGCTCTCCACGACCTCGGACTCGTAGAGGCAGAAGAACCGTTCAAGAACCTCCTGACTCAGGGCATGGTAAACAAGGACGGCAAGAAGATGAGTAAGTCCCTCGGAAACGTTGTAAGCCCAGAGGAGATTATCGCCAAGTACGGCGCTGACACGGCAAGACTCTTCATCCTCTTTGCGGCACCACCTGACAAGGAACTCGACTGGTCCGATGCTGGCGTAGAGGGAAGCTACAGATTCCTCGGCAGAGTATGGAGACTCGTATATGATTATACAGTTAAGTATATGGCAGAGGCTGATAAGCTTGCTGGCGAGCCAATTCAGGTTAAGACAGACGCAGACAAGTCCCTTAACTACATGCTCAACGCTTCCATCAAGAAGGTCAGCGAGGACGTAGGCGGAAGATTTAACTTCAATACCGCTATCAGCTCAATCATGGAACTCGTAAACGAGATGTACAAGTACAAGGATGGCAAGGACATCAACATCGGTCTTTATGCAAAGGCTGTAAAGGAACTCATCCTGATTCTTTCACCGTTCGTACCGCATATCTGCGAAGAAATGTGGGAAAACATCGGTCAGAAGGAGTCTATCGTAACGATGTCGTGGCCTGAGTTTGACGCAAGCGCCTTGGTCAAGGACGAGGTGGAAATTGTCGTGCAGATTAACGGCAAGGTCAAGGACAAGATTAACGCGGCAAACAACCTCAGCAAGGATGAGTTAGAAAAGGTAGCTATGGATTCCGAGAGAGTTCAGGCTTTATTAGAAGGCAAGACGGTAGTAAAGGTAATTGCAGTACCTAACAAGCTTATTAATATCGTTGCCAAATAAAATTGAGAAAGAGGAACGTATTTTTTGAATTTTGCGAAAGAGTGAAATAATGTAGCGAAGAAATTCGCAATTTCGCGCATAATTTCGCAACAGTATAGAACCTTAAAATCTAAATAAAGTTTATGGCTATCTTTTCATAAAAGAAAATGAACGAAATTGAACGAATTTTAGAAAAGGATGGATTTTATGAGAAGACAGAATTACCATAGAAACGATACCCCAAATCTCAGGGTCATTCCAATCGGCGGACTGAACGAGATCGGAAAAAATATGACAGTCCTGGAATGCAAGAAAGAGATTTTGATTATCGACTGCGGGTTATCGTTTCCAGACAGTGAGATGTACGGAATCGACATCGTTATCCCTGATTTTTCCTATTTGATGGCGAACAAGGATAAGATCGTAGGTATGGTTATAACGCACGGTCACGAGGACCACATCGGTGCGGTGCCATACTTCCTGAGAGATTTCGACATCCCAGTATACGGAACTAGACTTACGCTCGGTCTGGTTGAGAATAAATTGAAAGAGCACGGAATCCACGGAGACCTCAGAACGATAAATGCGGGCGACAAGATTAAGCTCGGATGCTTCGAGGTTGAGACGATCAGGACGACGCACTCGATTGCAGACGCTATAGCCCTTGCAATCACTACACCTGCGGGCGTGGTATTCCACTCAGGAGACTTCAAGATTGACTATACGCCGATCGATGGCGAGCCGATCGATTTCTCCAAGCTTGCCGAGATAGGCAAGAAGGGCGTATTGCTGATGATGTGTGACTCGACGAACGTGACGAGACCGGGATTTACGGCCTCGGAGCGAGTAGTCGGGCAGACCATAGAAAAGATTTTCCGAAATGCAAAAGCCAGAATTATAATCGCGACATTCTCGTCGAACGTGCACCGCGTGCAGAAGATTATCGAGAACGCCATCAAGTTCGGTCGCAAGGTTGCAATCTCTGGCAGAAGCATGGAAAATGTAGTGGCACTTGCCATTGAGCTTGGATACCTCGACATTCCGCCGGGAACGCTCGTTGACCTGAAGATGACGAAGAACATCCCAGACGACAAGCTCGTAATCATCACGACGGGTAGCCAAGGCGAGCCGATGTCGGCGCTTTCCAGAATCGCATCTGGCGAGCACAGGTCGGTCAAGCTCAAGAAGGGCGATACGGTCATCCTTTCCTCGACACCAATTCCAGGAAACGAGAAGACGGTATCAAATGTAGTAAACAAGCTGTTTGAGAAGGGCGCAGAGGTTATTTACTCCGACATCGCAGACATCCACGTATCTGGACACGCCTGCCAGGAGGAGCTCAAGCTCATGCACTCCCTCATCAAGCCAAAGTTCTTCATGCCGGTGCACGGTGAGTATAGACACCTCATCGCCCACGCAAGGCTCGCAGAAAGCCTCGGTATGAACAAGGATCACGTATTTATACTCAATAACGGTGACATTCTCAATGTGAACCGCAGAAGAGCAATCAAGGAGGATTCAACCGTTGAGGCTGATGCAATCTTGGTCGACGGACTTGGCGTTGGCGATGTTGGTAATATCGTACTCAGAGACAGGAAGCTGCTCTCCGAGTCGGGTCTGATTATCGTCGTTGCCGCCATCGAAAAGGAAAGCCACATGGTTGTTTCCGGACCAGAGATTATCTCCAGAGGATTTGTTTATGTAAGAGAAAACGAGCAGCTCATGGAGGAGGCTCGCAAGGTTTGCGAGGAAGCGCTTGACAAGTGCAGCCGCAAGAGAATCAAGGATTGGAACACGATGAAGTCGCAGGTAAGAGATGCGCTCAGCTCGTACATCTATGAGACGACGATGAGGAGCCCAATTATTCTGCCGATTTTCCTTGAAGTCTAATTAAATTTTTATTGCTTAGGAAAGGGGACGCAAAAATGAATGTTTATGATTCGGCGCATGGTTTGGCTCAGGCTATCAAGGCCTCTGAGGAGTTCAAACAGTATGACGCAACCAAGAAGCAAGTTGACGCAAACGAAGAACTTTCGAAGATGATAAAGGACTTCGAGGCGAAACAGCTGGAAATCCAGACAAAGCAGATGATGGGTGAGAATGTCGGTGGCGAAGAAATGGCTACTATGCAGCAGCTTTATTCGATTATGACAAGGGACCCTATCGCACTGCAGTACATGGAAGCTGAGATGAGATTTTCTCTGATGATGAAGGACGTATATCAGATCGTCGGTGAGGCAATCGGCGCAGGCAATCTTTTCGGATAAAATTTCCGGAGATTTTGCAAGTTTGCTGTGCTAAAAAATAAACAATACTTGGCAAACTGTAATTTTTTTGATATACTTAAGGGAACAGGTTAAAAATGAGCGCAATTTTGCTCGAAAATATAAAAAAGCACGAATTTAATAAGATTGGAGAGATAAAAAATGATTTATGCAAGTGATTTTAGAAAAGGCAGAACATTCCAAATTAACGGCGAACCGCATGTAGTTCTTGACTTCCTGCACGTAAAGCCAGGCAAGGGCGCAGCTTTCGTTAGAACTAAGTACAGAAACATCATCACTGGTGCTACAAGAGAAGAAGCATTCAACCCAGATGACAAGTTCGAAGAAGCTATCATCGAGACAAAGAAGATGCAGTATCTGTATGACATGGACGACCTTTATTACTTCATGGACCCTGAGACTTACGAGCAGATTCCTCTCGGCAAGGAGCAGGTAGAAGAAGCAATCAAGTTCATGAGACCAAACGACGAAGCAACAGTTAAGTTCTTCCAGGGTCAGGCATTCCTCGTAGAAGCAGCTAACTTCGTAGACCTTGAGGTTATCGAGACTGAGCCGGGCGTTAAGGGCAACACTGCAACTAACGTAACAAAGGCTGCTACAGTTGAGACTGGTGCAGTTGTTCAGGTTCCTATCTTCATCGAGACAGGAGAAAAGATTCAGATCGACACAAGAACAGGCGAATACCTCGGAAGATCCAAGTAATCAGATTTTGATGAGACCATCGAGCGGGCTTTCTGCAAACATAGCGGGAGGCAGGACTCGATGATTAGGGAGAATCGGATTTGAAAAAGAAGATTATAATAGGAATAGTGCTGGTGCTCATCATAGCGGTGGGCGCTGGCGTGTACTTCCTTTCCATGGGCTCGGCTAGGGATGCGGATGATGCTTCGGCGCTTAGCATCACGGTGGAGCAAGGCATGGGAGCAAGCCAAATAGCTGATTTGCTCGAGGAAAACGGCATTATCGACAGTGCCTCAGAGTTTCAGCTTTGGTCAAAGGTAAAAGGCTACGACAGCCAGTTCAAGGCCGGGACATATTCACTTTCGCCAGCGATGGATTTTGAGGAAATCGCTGATATTTTGGTGGGTGGAAAGGTGAGCATGGTTTCATTTACCGTGCCGGAAGGACTGACGGTGGAGCAAACGATAGACAAGCTTGTCGAGCAGGGCATGGGGGATAAGGAAGCCTTCGAACAAGAAGTTATATCGCAGAAATGGCTCGAAAGATTCGAATTCATCGATGAGCTCGCATTCGATAGATATGCACTCAACCAGACGAACAGCGCATACCTCGAAGGCTACCTGATGCCGAACACATATTATGTTGAGCAAGGTGCAAGCGAGGAAGATGTTATCGCGACGATGCTCACGCAGTTCGAGAAGGACGTATATCAGGGCGTATACGCCGACTTCCTAGCTGAGAGTTCAACGACGCTGATGACGAAATACGGCGACTATCTCTTCGGAGAAAGCCAGCCGAGCCTGTATGATTTTCTCATTTACTCGTCTATTATCGAAAGAGAGACGGTGCTCGATGAGGAGAGACCTAAGGTTGCAGCCGTAATCTACAACAGGCTGAAGAATAACATGAAGCTTCAGATGTGCTCGACAGTGCAGTATATCTTGGGATTCAAGAAGGATAATCTGACATATTCGGATATCTCGATTGACTCGCCATATAATACATATTTGTATAGCGAAATTCCAGGACCGATTTGCTCGCCGGGACTCGCGTCAATCAAGGCGGCGCTTTATCCTGACGACGACGATTATCTGTACTTCGTAGTGAGCGAGAAGCTTGACGGCAGCATGAATTTCTCATCTGATATCAACCAGTTCGAGAAGGACAAGGCTGCATATAACGCGGCGTATAACGCGGCAAACTAATAATAGATTAAAAATGGAATCAAAGAAGAATATAACCAACGACATAGTTACGGATTATATAAATGGATTTTATCAGCCGCTGAGCCACGAGCTCGGGATGCTGAGGGAAGCAGCGGAGGCGGATGGAGTTCCGATTATACTGAAGGAGACTGAGGCTTTCCTCAGGACATTCGTCGGGATTCTGAAACCGAAGCGGATATTAGAAATTGGAACGGCGGTGGGCTATTCCGCAGCGTTTTTCAACAAGGCTTGCGGAGCCGAGGTCGTAACGATAGAGAAGAACCCGGAGATGGCGGCTGTGGCTTGGATGAACCTCAAGAAGCTGGGCTGTGAGGATAGCATAGAGATCCTCAGGGGCGACGGCGAGGCAGCTATCCAGTCGCTGAAAGAGCTGAAGAATGCTGGGGTAGCAGACCCGTTTGCACCGACAGCAATGAAGAAGTCGGTAGACGCTGCGCGGGAGTTTGACTTCCTCTTCATAGATGCCGCAAAGAGCCATTACAAGCGTTTCCTCGATGCGGCACTTCCGCTGATGAGCAAGGATGCGGTAATCGTATGCGACAACGTGCTTTTCCAAGGCAAGACAGCAAGCGACATCTACGACCAATTAGGAAAGCATAGAACGAACATCAGGCATATGAGAGAGTTCCTCGATTATATCAGCACGGACGAGCGATTCGAAACGAGCATAATCGCGGTCGGCGACGGGCTCTCGATTACGTACTTGAAATAGCAGGTGAGAGTACACCGCAAAATTTTATTCGAATAGAAACTAACGCATGAAGAAAATAGAACTGCTGGCTCCGGCTGGCGACCTAGAAAAACTGAAGATAGCCGTTATTTACGGTGCAGATGCCGTATACTTCGGGGGAGAGATGTTTTCTCTGAGAGCGGGTGCTGGCAACCTGACCTTTGATGAAATGAAGGAAGGCATTGCATTCGCACATGAGCGGGGAGCGAAGTGTTATCTCACGATAAACATCTTTGCTCATAACAGGGATATCGAGCCGCTCAGAGAGTATCTCGAGAAGATTAAGACTCTCGACATCGACGCAATCCTCGTGAGCGATCTCGGAATCGTATCGCTTATTCAAGAGATAATTCCTGACATGGAGCTTCACCTCAGCACTCAGGCGAACATGACCAACTACCAGACGGCAAACTTCTGGTACAAGATTGGAATTAGACGCATAGTGCTTGCTAGAGAACTTAGCTTCCCAGAGATTGCTGAGATTAGAAGGAACACTCCAGACGACCTCGAATTTGAATCCTTCGTGCACGGCGCGATGTGCATTTCCTACTCGGGCAGATGCCTTCTCAGCAACTTTATGATTGAGAGGGACGCGAACCAAGGCATGTGCGCACATCCTTGCCGCTGGAAATACGCTCTTGTAGAGGAGCAGAGGCCAGGCCAGTATTATCCGATAGAAGAAGACGACCGCGGGACATACATCCTTAACTCTCGCGACCTTTGCATGATAGAACACATTCCAGAGCTCATCAATTCGGGACTCAGCTCCCTTAAGATTGAAGGGAGGATGAAGAGCATTTTCTATGTGGCGACGATAATCGCGGCATATAGGAAGGCGATAGATGCGTATTACGCGGATCCTGAGCATTACGAGTTCAAGCAGGAATGGATGGATGAGATGAAGAAAGTCAGCCACAGAGAATTCACGACGGGCTTTTACTTCAACAATCCGACGAACAAGGATCAGAATTACCGCACGAGCGCTTACACTCGCGACTATGCGTTCACTGGGCTCGTCAAGTCATACGACCCAGAGACGGGATACGCTATAGTGGAGCAGAGGAACAAGATGGTGCTTGGCGATGAAATCGAGATTTTCGGACCAGGCGCGGATTTCTTCGTGCAGAAGCTTACGGAGATGTATGACGAAGAGGGCAATCCGATAGACTCGGCGCCTCATCCGCAGCAGATCCTCAGAATCAAGGTAGAGAAGCCAGTTGCGGAGAACTATATGTTCCGTAAGCGCAAGGACGAGGACGGTAAGTAAATCAAAGTCCCAAATAAAGAAAAAAATAAAATTTGTTAATAGAGCAATTGCTTTATATAAATCTTGAAAATTTACAAGAACACCAGAAAAAAGGAGAAAATCATGACAAGTGACTTAGGCAGTGGGCCCAGTCAGCCAAACGAAGAGTTTGGGAAGCTGGCGGAGCTAGCAAAGGAAGGGCCAGAGAAGCCCGAAGTAATCGAAGTTAAGAAAGAAATCAAGAAGGATCCGAAGAAGGACGCAGGAAGGAAAGAAAGCAAAATGAAAGGCTTCTTCCACCGCGTTCTAAAGAAGGAAGATTCACAGCAGCTCGAAGAGGAAGTTATGTCCATGCTCGAGCAGGGCCAGGAATCGGGCATACTCAAGGAAGAAGGAAAGAAGATGATCAACTCCATCTTCGCCTTTGATGACAAGCTTGCCTATGAGATCATGACCCCGCGTACCGACGTGTTCGTCATTGACATTGACGATCCGCCAGAGGAATACATGGATGACTTCATGAAGCTCAGGTACTCCAGAATCCCTGTTTGCAAGGGAGACACGGATAATATCGTGGGCATCTTGCATGTCAAGGACTATCTGATTCAGGCTTGGGAGAAGGGCTTCGACGGGGTTGAGATTGCCTCAATCATCAGGAAGGCGTACTTCGTGCCTGAGACGAAGAACATCGACTCGCTTCTGTATGAGATGCAGGCTGCCAAGCAGCAGATTGCAATCCTCATCGACGAGTACGGCGGATTCAGCGGCATAGTCACGATGGAAGACATAATCGAGCAGGTTGTTGGCGACATCGACGACGAGTACGACGAAGAAGAGGAAATCATCGACAAGGTTGACGATAACATTTATCTGGTAGACGGAGATGTTGACCTCGATGACCTTGACGAAGAGCTTGGAATCAACCTTGAATCGCAGACCAGCGAGACAATCGGAGGATTCATTATAGATATACTTGGAGAAATTCCGGACGAGAAGGATGTTGGCCGCATCGTCGAGTTCGAGAATTACCAGTTCAAGATCATGGCGATTTCAGACAGAAGAATCGAGAGGGTCAAGATTTACTTGCCGAAAGAAGGCACGGATGAGATCTCTGACCAGTAGAAAGACTGTCGGGTATATGAATTTTGTTTGAATAGATGATTTTTGTTGAAAAATAAACCAGTTAACACTCCTAACAGGAAGCTAAACAATCACGTTAAACTGTCCGAATAGGATGTAATATAATTATAAGAGGTGCAAAAATGAGTGAAAAAACATGTAATTGCAATTGTGCCGAGAAGAGGAAGGAGCAATTCAAAGATCTCCAGCCTGTTTTAGACCAATATGCACACGTAAAGGGTAGCTTGATTACTATCCTCCAGAAAGCTCAGGATATCTACGGTTATCTGTCAGTAGACACGATCAACTACATATCCGATGCAACTGGAATCAAGCCTGCAAAGATCTACGGCGTTGCAACATTCTACGCTCAGTTCAGACTGCAGCCTATCGGTAAGCATCTTGTAATGCTTTGCCAGGGTACTGCTTGCCACGTAAACGGCTCCGAAATGGTAGCGGAAGCTGCTTGCGAGTTCTTGGGAATCCAGGACGGCGAGACTACAGAAGATGGTCTGTTCACGATCAACAATGTTGCTTGTCTGGGATGCTGCTCACTGGCTCCAGTAATGATGGTTAGAAGCGCTGATGGCGACGAAACCTACGGCAACCTGACAAAGGACAAAGTAAAAGAGATTTTGGCTGAAATCAAGGCAAGAGGATAGGAGGTACTAAAGTAATGAGAGTAGTAGTTGGACAAGGCAGCTGCGGTATCGCTACTGGTGCCAAGAAGACCGTTGCCAAATTAGAAGAATTGATCGCCGCTAAGGGCTTAAACATCGAAGTAGGAACAGTAGGCTGCGTAGGTACTTGCTACCTTGAACCTATCGTTGACGTAATCGATGATAACGGCGAATTAACTAGATATGTCAAGGTACAGCCAGACAAGGCTGAGAAGATCGTTGAGAACCATCTCGTAGGCGGCAAGGTTTGCGAAGACATGGTAATCTCCGAGGAAGACAAGCAGTTCCTTGGCAAGCAGCAGAGAGTAGTTCTTAGAAACTGCGGTGTTATCAACCCAGAGAACATCGACGAATACCTCGCTGCAGATGGCTACAAGGCTATCGAAAAAGTCCTCAAGACAATGAAGCCTGAGGAAGTTATCGAAGAAATCAAGATTTCCGGACTTAGAGGCAGAGGCGGCGCTGGCTTCCCTACATGGTTCAAGTGGAACGCTGCTAAGCAGAGCCCAGGAAACGAAAAATATCTCGTATGTAATGCCGACGAAGGTGACCCAGGCGCATTCATGGACCGTTCCGTTCTGGAAGGCGACCCACATTCACTTCTCGAAGGTATGATTATCGGTGGTTACGCTATGGGAGCACACCAGGGCGTAATTTACTGCCGTGCTGAGTATCCGCTCGCAATCAAGAGACTTGAGATCGCAATGGCTCAGGCAAGAGAAAGAGGATACCTTGGCAAGGACATCTTCGGCTCTGGATTTGACTTTGATATCTACATCAAGGCAGGTGCAGGCGCATTCGTATGCGGCGAAGAAACAGCTCTTATCGCATCCCTCGAGGGCGAAAGAGGTATGCCTAGACTTAAGCCACCTTTCCCTGCAGCTAAGGGATTCTGGCAGAAGCCAACAGACATCAACAACGTAGAAACACTCGCTAACGTTCCTTGGATCATCTTCAACGGCGGAGCTGCATTCGGCAAGTTCGGTACAGAAGCTTCCAAGGGTACTAAGGTATTCGCACTCGCTGGCAAGATCAAGAAGGGCGGCCTCGTAGAAGTACCTATGGGCATGACTCTTAGAGAAGTATTGTTCGGCATCGGCGGCGGCATCAAGAACGACAGAGAGTTCAAGGCTGTTCAGATGGGCGGACCTTCCGGCGGATGTATCCCAGCTAGCCTCATCGACACTCCTGTAACTTACGAAGACATCAACAAGACTGGTGCTATCGTAGGTTCCGGCGGTATGATCGTAATGGACGAAGATACTTGCATGGTTGACATGGCTAGATACTTCCTCAACTTCACTCGTGACGAGTCCTGCGGTAAGTGTAACTACTGCCGTATCGGTACGAAGAGAATGCTTGAAATCCTCGAAAGAATCACAGAGGGCAAGGGCAGAGATGGCGACATCGAGCTTCTTCAGGAACTCGCTGGCAAGATCAAGGACGGTTCACTTTGCGGACTCGGCCAGACTGCACCTAACCCAGTTCTTACGACAATCAGACATTTCCGTAACGAGTACGAAGACCATATTTACAATCACAAGTGTACAGCTGCTTCTTGTAAGGCACTCATCACATTCTCCATCACTGATGCTTGTAAGGGATGTACGAAGTGCGCACGTAACTGCCCAGTTGGCGCTATCACAGGCGAAGTTAAGGGTAAGCACGTTATCGACACGCAGAAGTGTATCAAGTGCGGCAAGTGCATAGACAATTGTAACTTCGGTGCAATCGAGAAGAAATAGGGAGGAGGAAAAGGTAATGAAAAAATATAGATTAAACATTAACGGCAAAGAAGTTACTGGCTTTGCTGGACAAACTATTCTTGAAGTTGCCAGAGAAAATGATATTTTCATTCCAACTCTTTGCTACGACGAAAGAACAAAAATTTACGGTTCCTGCGGACTGTGTATGTGCGAGGTAGACGGCAATCCTAAGCTTTGCAAGGCTTGCGCAACAGAAATCGCTCCAGGAATGATCGTTAATACGAATACAGACAGAGTTATCGAGTCCAGAAAGACTAACCTCGAGCTCCTGCTTTCCAACCACACTGGTGACTGCAGACCTCCTTGCGTACTGGCTTGTCCAGCAAAGACTGACTGCCAGGGCTACGTTGGCCTCATCGCTAACGGACAGTTCGAGGAAGCGCTTGAACTCGTAAAGGACAAGATTCCACTACCTGCAGCACTCGGCAGAGTTTGCCCACATCCATGTGAAGAAGCTTGCAGAAGAGGACTCGTTGACGAACCAATTTCCATCCAGCAGCTGAAGAGATTCGTTGCTGACCAGGATCTTGACGGACAGAGATTCATCCCAGAGTGTGAAGAAGACACAGGCAAGAGCGTTGCTATCATCGGCGGCGGCCCAATGGGACTTTCTGCAGCATATTTCTTAAGACAGATGGGTCACAGAGTAACGGTATTCGAATCCATGCCTAAGGCTGGTGGTATGCTCCGTTATGGTATCCCAGAATACAGACTTCCAAAGGCTGTACTCGACGACGAAATCGCAACTATCGAGATGATGGGTGCTGAGATCATCACAAACACAAAGGTTGGCGTTGATATCCCATTCGAGACAATCAAGAACGACTACGATGCAGTTCTTCTTGGTATCGGTGCTTGGGTATCCACAGGCGTTGGCTGCAAGGGCGAGGACGCAAAGGGCGTTATCGGCGGTATTGATTTCCTTCGTCACGTTGTTAGAAACGAAGAAATCGGCATCGGCGAAAAGGTTGCTATCGTCGGCGGTGGTAACACAGCAATGGACGCTTGCAGAACAGCTGTAAGACTCGGTGCTAAGGAAGTTTACAACATTTACAGAAGAACTAAGGACGAGATGCCTGCTGACATGGTAGAAATCGAAGAGGCAGAAGAAGAAGGCGTAATCTTCAAGAACCTTACTAACCCGCTCGAAGTTGTAGCAGACGAGAACGGTCACGTAAAGGAAGTTATCCTTCAGGTTATGGAGCTCGGCGAACCAGATGCATCCGGCAGAAGAAAACCAGTTCCAGTAGAAGGAAAGACAGAGACTCTTGCTATCGACACTATGATCCTTGCTATCGGCCAGGCAGTAGATGCATCAATCTTTGACTGTGACAAGACAAGAAAGAACGCAATCGCATACGACCCTGAGACATTCATGACCAGCATCCCTGGCGTATTCGCAGGCGGCGACTGTGGTAACGATAAGATTTCCATCGCAGTAGAAGCAATTGCTGACGCTAAGAAGGTTTCCGAGATCATCGACGCTTATCTTGATGGCGAAGAAATCAAGTACGAGAAGCCATTCTTCTGCGAGAGAGACGACATCAACGAAAAGACTTTCGAAGACAGAGAAAGAATGTGCAGACCTACACTTCCGCAGCTTAGTGCAGAAGAGAGAAAGGACAACTTCAGCGAGGTTATCCCTTATGCATATACAGAAGAGCAGGCAGTTGAAGAAGCTTCAAGATGTCTTGAGTGCGGCTGCCACGACTACTTCGAATGTAAGCTGATTGACTTTGCTAATCAGTATGATGTACATCCAGAAAGATTCGCTGGCGACAAGAACACTATCGAATTCGAAGATGCTCATCCATTCATCGTTCGCGACCCTAACAAGTGTATCCTTTGCGGACTTTGCGTAAGAGTCTGCGACGAGGTTATGGGCGTTGGTGCTCTTGGCCTTGTACACAGAGGTTTCGACACAGTTGTTAAGCCAAACATGGAGAAGCCGCTCATCGAGTCCGGTTGTATCTCCTGCGGTCAGTGCGTAAGCGTATGTCCTACAGGTGCTCTTCAGGAGAAGACTTCCATGATCAAGGAAACTCCGCTCGCAACAGACGTAACAGAGACGACTTGCTCGTACTGCTCCGTTGGCTGCTCCCTCAAGCTTGAGTCCTACGGCGATCTCCTCATCAAGGCTAACCCTGATAAGGAAGGCGTTGTAAACCAGGGTCTTGCTTGCGGCAAGGGTAAGTGGGGATTTGACTGTGCTGTACTTGAAGGCAAGTTAGAAGAACCGCTCATCAAGGAAGACGGTCGCTTCAGAATCGCTGATTACTATGAATCAGTTGTACTGGTAGCTAAGAAGATGCAGAGCATCGCTAGCAAGTATGGCAAGGATGCTATCGCAGTAGCTATCTCCGACAGATATACAAACGAAGAAGCTTATGCTATGAAGAGAATGGCAGACGTTATGGGTGCAAAGGTTCTTTGCATGAACAACAGAGCAAACGGCCTCGCAGAGGTTCTTGGCTTTGATGCTTCCCCTAACACAATCGACGAGCTTCTTTCCACAAACGTAATCCTCAGAGTAGGCTTCGAGGACAATGACTCCAGAGTTATCGCTCTGAAGATGAAGCAGGCTGAGGAAGCTGGCGCACAGGTTATCAGAGTTTGCAGCGGTGAGAACGACCTCGGTCTCCTCAAGCAGGTTGCAAAGGCTATCATCGAGTCTGGCAAGGCTAAGAAGGTTGCTGGATACGACGAGTTCGAGGCTTCCCTTGCTGGCGTAACAGTTAGCGAAGAAGCTAAGGCTATCGCAGATGCTTACCTCGGAGCTAAGAAGGCTATGATCGTTTACCAGCAGAACTTCCTGACTGTAGACGGTGCTAAGCTCGTTGGTGACATCGCACTCCTCAGCGGTCACATCGGTGGTCCAAGAAATGGTATCCTCATGGTTAAGCCAAAGAACAACTCACAGGGTCTCATCGACATGGGCATCACTGCTGGTGTTGAGGCACTCGAGGGAGTTAAGGGTCTCGTAGTATTCGGCGAAAACGCTGATATCGACACTACAGGTCTTGAGTTCCTTGCAGTTTGCGACACTCACATGACTGAGCTTGCTGAGAAGGCTTGCGTAGTAATCCCTGGTACTGGATTCGCTAGTGCTGATGGTACTTACACTAACACTGAAAGAAGACTTCAGCCAGTTGTAGCTGCTATCGACGAAGGCATCGAGTTTGCTAACTGGGAGGTTGCAGCAGAGATCGCTGGTATCTTCGAGGTTGACTTCGGTTGGGCTACAGAGGATGATATCTCAGTTGAGATGTGCGACACAGTTCCTGCATATAAGTATGCAGAGATTGGCGAAGTTCTCGGTGGAGTTCTTGCTCCTACAGACGAGGCTAAGCTTGTTGCAGTTGCAGACGGCGCAGTAGTAGATGCACTTCCTACTACAGACAGCCTGATGCAGGACATCATTGACAGACTTCCAAAGGCAGCAAACCCAACAGCATAATCGCT
>CAVEOR010000002.1:0-21387 GCA_963617285.1 Anaerovoracaceae bacterium
CGAGAAATTTGGAAAAATTGCTTGCAAAGTGGTGGAAAGTGGTGTATAGTGGAATTAATAAAATGCAATTAGTCTAAAATGGCGAGTAGACCCAGGAGGCGCACCATGTTCATGGGAACGACATACAACTCCATAGATGAGAAAAACAGGATGATCGTGCCTTCGAAAATGAGGCTCGAACTCGGCGGCAGATGCGTGCTGACGAAGGGACTCGACAAGTGCCTCTACATCTACACGATGGATAGCTGGCAGAAGCAACTCGAGAAGATTGCAACTCTGCCGGAGTCGGATCCTGGCGTTAGAGCTTTCATTAGACACTTCTGCGCGAACGCGGCGGAATGCGAGTTCGACAAGCAGGGCAGAATCGTCATCCCGGCTGAGCTGAAGGCTTACGCAGAGATCGAGCGCGAGCTCGTGACCATGGGCGCCATGAGCAAAATCGAAGTTTGGGCTCGCCAGACATGGGAGGCTCCTGACAACGGCGCGAAGATGGCTGCCGAGGACTTCTCGAAGGCGCTGGAGGAATACCGGTTCTAATGGAATTTAAGCATACATCCGTGCTCTTTGATGAGTGCATGACAGGTTTGAATATACGCCCGGACGGGATATACGTTGACGGCACGCTAGGGGGCGGCGGTCACGCAAGCGGAATTTGCGAACGTCTCGGCGAAGAGGGAATTTTGATAGGCATTGACAGGGACAGAGACGCGTTGGCGGCGGCCGAGGCGAGGCTCGCACCTTACAAGTGCCAGAAGTACTTTGTTCAAAGCAATTACTCCGACATAAAGGAGGTCTTGGGGGAATTTGAGATAGACAAAATCGATGGAGCGCTGCTCGATCTGGGGGTTTCGTCGTTCCAACTGGATAATCCGGAGCGCGGGTTCTCGTACATGCAGGACGCACCGCTGGACATGCGAATGAGCCAGGATGACGACTTCACAGCGTACGACGTGGTCAACGATTACGACAAAAATGAACTGCGCGACATCATTACCAAATACGGCGAAGAACGTTGGGCTGCGAGAATTGCAGATTTTGTCGTAAAGGCGAGAAAGGAAAAGCCAATTGAGAGCACGGGCGAGCTCGTGGACATCATCAAGGCGGCGATTCCGGCAGCGGCAAGGCGAGACGGCCCGCATCCAGCCAAGAGGACGTTCCAAGCGATTCGAATCGAGGTCAACGACGAGCTCGGGCAACTGGAACGCGCGGTCGAGGAATTTTGTGACGTTTTGGCGCCGAAAGGGCGGCTTTGCGTCATAACTTTTCACTCTCTCGAGGACAGGATCGTCAAGGAAATCATCAATCGAAGGATCAACCCTTGCACGTGTCCGAAGGAATTTCCGGTCTGCGTCTGCGGGAAGGTCGGGGATATCGAGAAAAAATCGAGCAAACCGATTCTGCCGAGTGCGGAGGAAATCGAGAGAAATCCGAGGGCAAGGAGCGCGAAACTTCGCGTAGCGCAGAAGAAATAATCATATTATACACTGGAAGGAGCAGGCATGGCGGCACTGAACAGAGCATACACATCTGAATACTCGACTTTGGGCAAACCGTATGTGCAAGGGCAGTGGGCTTATGGCGTGACGCAGCACATGCCGCAGCGAGCTCCGCAGGCACCGCAGCCGAAGTATCCTCCGAGAGTCAAGAAGGAGAAGCTGGCTCAGGTTCCTGAGATTAGCGAAGTTCCGCAGCTCGAGACACAGTCTGGACTCACCCACAAAATGCTCGCGAAAGCGGTAATTTTGATGATATTAGCCGGGGCTGTTCTCATCTCGACGATTTGGATGAGCGCTCGGGCGACGGAAATCAAGTACGAAATCAACCAGGTCAAGAACGAAAACACGGTTCTGCAGAACGAAATCGCTATGCTCGACATCAAGATCGAGGGCGCCAACAGCATTGAGACGATTGAGGCGTATGCGACGGGCGAGTTGAATATGCAATATCCGAAGGCTTCGCAGTGCATATACGTGGCGGCGGGCGAGAAAGCGTCGGCGGATCTGGTCAGCAGGATCAAGGAAAAAGCGTACACTGAGTAGAAATAGAAAATCTGCTGGGAAGAAAATTTTGCTGGAAGAAAAACTGTCGGATAGATGATTTTTGATAGAGAAAATTTCATAGAAAATGAGGAGCCAGACAACTAAATACGCCAATTTGGGTCTGGCTTTCTGCTTGAGGGAGTTAAATGAAGGCACCGGTAACTACGAAAAATAGAAGAAGAATTGCGATAGGCTTTGGGATAGTGGCTTTGCTTTTGCTTGCCCTCACGTTTCGCGTTGCGTGGATTCAGATCATTGATGCAGACGAGCTGACCGAGAAGGCGATTGACCAGCAGACGCAGGACACGCCGATTGAGGCAAAGCGCGGAACTATATACGACAGGAATGGCAAGGAACTTGCGACGAGCACGACTTGCTACACGCTCTGGGCGCGGCCGGCGCAGATCAAGCAGAAGAACGGCGAGGAGAGACCGGATTCGGAAATCAAGGACTTCGCGTCGAAGATTGCCGAGATTACCGACGGGGATGCGGACGAGGTCTACGAAGATTTGACGATGGATCAGACGCTCGTTCGAGTAGCGAAATACCTCGATAAGGACGCAGCGGATGCGATTAAGAAGCTTGGAATTACAGGCATTGAGCTTGCTGAGGCGACGAAGAGATATTATCCGCTTGGGAACTTCGCGTCGCAGGTTCTCGGCAGCGTGAATGACGAAAATACAGGAAGAACGGGAATCGAGCTTCAGTACGACCAGTACCTCAGCGGAGTTGCCGGAAGGACTGTGAACGATACGGACCTTCTCGGAAACGAACTTGCGAACGGCACGAAGGAGTATTACGAAGCGCAGGACGGTCTTAACGTCGTGATGACGATAGACGAGGCGGTTCAATATTATGTAGAAGAAGCGATAAATGATGCGATGAAGACGACGAAGGCCGACCGCATCATGTGCCTCGTGATGGATCCGAAGACGGGCGACATACTGGCGAGCGCGTCGACTCCTGGCTACGACCCGAATGACGCGACGGAACCGCTGAAGGAAGACAAGAAAAAATACGAGAAAATGTCCGCAGACGAGAAGAACGCTTATCTATTCAAGCTTTGGAGAAATCCGCTCGTCAGCGACACATACGAGCCTGGTTCGACGTTCAAACTCATAACGTCTTCGTCTGCGCTCGAAGAAAGAGTTATAAATGAAAATTCGACCTTCGAGTGTCACGGAAGCTTCAGCGTGTCGGGCATCAGGCTCCACTGCTGGACGAGCGGCGCACATGGGACGCAGACGATTAAGCAGGCGGTTGGAAACTCCTGTAACCCAGCATTAGCAAAGGTTGCATCACTCCTCGGCAAGACGAGGTTTTATAAGTATTTAGATCTATATGGAATTACAGAAACGACGGGAATTGACTATCCAGGCGAGGCGAGTGCAATCGTTCAGAGCCTGGAAAACGTTGGACCTGTCGAACTCGCGACGATCGGCTATGGGCAGGGCATTTCGGTCACACCGATTCAACTTCTCACGGCTGTTAGCGCGATTGGAAATGATGGGGTTTTGATGAAACCTCGATATGTGAAGGCTCTCACGGATAGCGACGGAAATGTCGTTGAGGAATACGAGCCGACGACGGTAAGAAAGGTTATCTCCTCGGCGACTGCGAAGAAGATGCGCAACATCATGGAATACGTGGTCGAAGAAGGCGGCGGCGGTAATGCGAAAATCGCAGGTTACCGTATCGGCGGCAAGACCGGTACTGCGAACAAGATAGACGCAGGAACAGGTGAATATGGCAAGTACTACTACAGTTCGTTCATAGGCATGGCGCCGATGGACGACCCGCAGGTTTCGATTTTGGTGATTGTGGATAGCCCGAGGGGAGCTTACTACGGCTCGATTGTGGCGGCGCCTATCGCGAAGACGATTTTGACGGATGTCCTCAGGTACATGAACATTACGCCTGAGTACACGGATGCGGAGAAGGCGGCGCAGAAGAGCGGCTACACGACCGTGCCAGATGTGACGGGCGTTGATTTCAGCGAGGCGGTCGGCATCATAGGCGGCAAGGGGCTGAAGTATTCGAGACCGAAGTCGGCTCGCGATGACGATGACTTCGTCGTTGTCGACCAGTACCCGAAGGCGGGAACGAAGGTTAAGAAAAAATCCGTAGTTTACGTTTACAAGGAGTAGAAAAATGAGAGATTTTACGGTTAAGGAAATTGCTGAAGCGGCAGGCGGAAGGCTCGTTTGCGGATGCGGCAACATGATTGTTAATAATATTTGTACTGATTCGAGGATTGCTGGGCCTGGCGATTTGTTCATATGCCTAATCGGTGAAAAGAACGACGCCCATAAATTCCTGCCGCAGGTGATTGAGCGTGATTGCAGGGCAGTGCTCGTATCTGATATTGAGCAGGCCAGGGCGGCTATCGCGGAGATTTCCGGCAGAGGCGACTTAGGCGTTTGCTCGGACAACTGCCTTGATGGGTCTGAATCTGCTTCTGCAGTGCGCTCTTGCGGGCACACTGCTAAGTGTGAGTACGGGTGCCCGGCTGATATGGGTGTTGCGGTAATCCTTGTGGAGAATACGACGGTGGGACTTCAGAACCTCGCAAGCTACTACCTCGGGACGCTGCCGCTCAAGGCGAAGATCGCTGTCACGGGCAGCGTCGGCAAGACTAGCACCCGCGACATGATGTATGCGATTGCAAACAGCCAGTACAAGGCCGCGAAAAATTTGAAAAATTATAACAACTGGTTCGGACTTCCGCTGAGCATCTTGGCGTTTCCGCCGGATACGGAGGTTTGCGTGCTCGAGATGGGCATGGATAACTTCGGGCAGATTGAGAACTTGGCACGAATAGTCCACCCAGACATTGCGCTTATAACGAATATCGGGATTTCGCATATCGAGAATCTCGGAAGCCGCGAAGGCATACTCCGCGCGAAACTTGAGGTCACGAGCTTCTTTGATGAGAACTCGACGCTCATAGTCAACGCGGACTGCGACCTTCTGAGCCCACAGTCCCAGATTCTCAGAGCAGATCAAGCGGAGAAACATTACGGGCTCATGTCGGCCGCCTCGGATGGGCAGGCCGCCTCGGTTAACCAGTCCGCGGCCTCGGACGGGCACGCCGCCCTTGGAACAATGAACTCAGATAGCTCGGCGGCTCTGCTGGCCTCGGCAACCTTCGCGCCGCCAGTCGCCGATTATACAATATCTGACATTTGCGATTTTGGCGATAAAGGTATAGAATATACGTTGGAGACTTTGCAGGAGACGGTGCGCGTACGACTTCCGCTCCCTGGCGCTCACAACGCCATGAACGCGAGCCTTGCGATTGCAGCGGCTTCGCTCATCGGCATCAGCCCAGCAGCGGCTGCGCAGGCCTTGGAGGATGCCAAGCTCACGGAGAAGCGCCTCGCCATCAAGGAGTCGCAAGGCATCAAGGTAATTGACGACACGTACAACGCTTGCCCGGCCTCCGTCATGAGTGCGATAACTACCCTCATGAATACGGAAGGCGAGGAGAAAGGCGGCCGCAAAATCGCCATCATCGGAGACATGTACGAACTCGGACAGGAGACGGAGAACGGCCACAGACAGGTCGGCGAGTTTGCGGCAGAATCAGGCATTGACCTGCTGATTGCGGTCGGGGATTTCGCCCGCGACTACGTAGCAGGGGCAGGCGGCCACATGCCGACGGAGAACATACTTTACTTCCCAGAGAAGGCAGAGCTCATCGAGTGCCTGCCGGAAATCGTGCATGCGGGCGACGTGGTTCTGGTCAAGGCCTCCCGCGGCATGAAGATGGAAGAAATCGTTTCATCTTTGCTAACTGAGTAAGAGTGAAGAGTGGAGAGGAGCAAAAAAACATGGAAAATTTGAGCGTTTCGCTGGTCGCACTCGTTGCGGCTTGGATTCTCGGAGTGATATTTACGAAAATTTTGATACCATTCCTCGAAAAAAAGCAATTTAGACAATTTGTTAGAGAGGAAGGACCGCAGTCGCACCTGAGCAAATCGGGCACGCCGAGCATGGGCGGAATCGCAATCATCAGCGCAACCGTAATCTCAGCGGCAGTAACCTGCGCGATTTTCAGCGGCAAGCTCACGGGGATTTTGAATCTCGCCGTTGTGCTCGTCGTTATGGTATTGTTCGGCCTCATCGGCTTTATCGACGACTATGAGAAGGCCATCAAAAAGAACAACGCAGGCATCAGCCCGAAGCAGAAGATTGTTCTTCAGTTAGCGTTCTCCATTGGATTCGCGGTATTTGCATATTTCAAGTCGCAGGTCGGCGGCGCAGCAGGAACGGGCAGCGAAATATGGATCCCAATTTGGGACAAGGCACTCGACCTTGGAATCTTCTACATTCCATTCGTAGTGTTCGTAATGCTCGCCTTCAGCAATGCCGTTAACCTCACAGACGGCCTCGACGGGCTCGCATCTGGCGTAACATCGCTCGTAAGCTTCTGCATGGTGCTCGTTGTAACTATGGCAAGCACCTCGGCAGGCCTGGCATCTGAAACCGTAGCATTTGCAGCGCTCACGGGAGCCTGCCTCGGGTTCCTCGTGTTCAACAAAAACCCAGCGAAGATTTTCATGGGTGACACGGGTTCCATGGCACTCGGCGGCCTGCTCGCATCAGCCGCAATCATGCTGAAATTAGAATTCGTCCTGGCAATCGCAGGCCTCGTGTACGTATGCGAGGCGCTCTCGGTTATCATCCAGGTAACATATTTCAAGAAAACGCATAAGAGAATCTTCCGCATGGCACCGCTGCACCATCATTTCGAGCTCGGCGGCATGAAGGAGACGAGCGTAGTGAAGATGTTTTGGGCGGCGACATTGGTGTTCTGCCTGCTCGCAATGCTCGCATACAACGCGTAAAAACACGAAAGTGAGGTGCACCATGGAAAACAGAAATCTAAATCTTGAAAATATAAAGGATAAGCGCGTGCTGGTTGTCGGCCTCGGCAAGTCTGGCATCGCGGCAACGCAGGCGATGCTCGCCCTCGGAGCTCAGGTCACAGTGCAAGACTCCAAGGATGCGGACCATATCGACGGTCAGCTCCTGAACTTCCTGAGGGGCAAGGGCGTGGAGTGCTACTTCCACGAAATCCCCGAGCACGTTGAAAACTTCGACATGCTCATCCTCAGCCCAGGCGTAAACCCAGAGCTCGATTTCGTTCAGGAAGCGGAGCGAGACGGAGCAGAAATTATAGGCGAACTCGAAATCGCATACAGAATCGCTCGCGGCACGTTCATTGCAATCACAGGCACGAACGGCAAGACGACGACAACGACGCTCGTCGGCGAGATCTTCAAGAACGCCAAGAGAAAGACGGAAGTCGTTGGCAACATTGGAGTTGCGGTAATCTCCAAGGCAATCGAGTCCGACGAGGATGAATGGCTTGTGACGGAGACGAGCAGCTTCCAGCTCCAGACCACCAAGTACTTCAAGCCGAGGGTTTCCGCGATTCTGAACCTCACGCCAGACCACCTCAACCGCCATCACACGATGGAAGGCTACGGCGCTGCGAAGGCAAAGATTTTCGCGAACCAAGACGAGAGCGGCTACCTCGTAATCAATGCGGACGACGAGCTTTGCTATGCGCTTGCAAAGGACTGCAAAGCGAAGGTCATCCCATTCTCGAGAAAGAAAGAGCTCGAGCTCGGAGCTTTCCTCAAGGGCGACATGCTCGTCCTGAAGAATGAAGCGGGCGAGCTCGTAGAATTTTGCAATAAAAACGACCTTAAGATAATCGGCGACCACAACGTAGAGAACTGCCTCGCAGCTGCGGCGATTAGCTATTTTGCTGGAATCGATGCGCAGACGATAACGGAGACGCTGCTCGAATTCGCAGGAGTTGAGCACAGAATCGAATTCGCGGGCGAACTCGGCGGAGTCAAGTTCTACAACGACTCCAAGGGCACGAACGTGGACGCAGCGGTCATCGCGCTCAAGGCGATTAAAGGAAACATCATCCTCATCGCGGGCGGAGACGGCAAAGGACAGGAATTCGACGAGTTGGTAAAGAATTTCGCTGGCAAAGTCAAGAAACTCGTTCTCATCGGCCGCGACGGTCCGATAATTGCGGAGACCGCAGAGAAGTACGGCTTTACTGACTTTGTTTATGGCAAGGACATGGACGAATGCGTCAAGCTTGCGACAGAAGCAGCGGAGGCAGGGGACACGGTTCTCCTTTCGCCGGCGTGCGCAAGCTGGGATATGTACGACAACTTCGAGCAGAGAGGCAAGCACTTCAAGGACTGCGTTAAACGTCTGGGAATATAGGTGCCTGATGTCGAGCATAGCAACCATAGTATCATAGTTTAGAGGCTTAGAAATATGTCAAAAATCACGCGACGCCTGCGCGGAAACAGCAAAACTGGAGATTTGACGATTGCTTTAATCGTGGCCGTCCTGGTAATTTTCGGGATTATCATGATCTTCAGTGCGAGCTATTATCCGTCCAGCACGAACAACTACAACCCATACCACTACCTCAAGCGCCAGCTCATCTGGGCGGCCTTGGGGTCTATTGGCATGTGGATTTGCAGCAAAATCGACTATCATTTTTGGGCAAGGCTTTGGCTCATTGCGGCCGTAGTCTGCACGCTTTTGCTGATCGTCGTGCTCACGCCGCTCGGCACAGATGCGAACGGCTCCCAGCGGTGGATTGAAGTTGGGCCGATTACGCTCATGCCGGGCGAACTCGCCAAGGTCGCAATAATTTTGTTTATCACCGGATATTTTTCCAGGCATCCGAAGTGGAGCGAGAACTTCCTGAGAGGGCCGATTACGATCGCTGGTGTCACCGCAGTGTTCGGCGGGCTCATCATGCTCCAGCCGAACATGTCGACGGCGTTCACGGTCGTTGCAATCGCTGGCGGAATGCTGCTCGTGGCAGGCACCAAGTGGAAACACCTCGGCGTTCTTGCGGGCGCGGGTTTCGCAGCGGGAATCGTGTTCATCTTCGCAGACACCGACGGATATAGATATAGTAGGTTCACGAGTTTCCTCGACCCGTTCGCAGATGCGCTCGGCGACGGCTGGCAGGTTGTGCAGTCGCTTCTGGCGCTCGGTAGCGGCGGGCTCACGGGACTGGGACTTGGCAACAGCGTCCAGAAAACGCTTTACCTTCCGTACCCGCAGAACGACTTTATCCTCGCAATCATAGGCGAGGAACTGGGCTTCATCGGCGTTTTCTGCCTGGTCTGCATGTATCTTTTGCTGGTTTGGCGCGGCTGCCATGTCGCAATGAACGCAGCGGACTACACGGGCATGATGCTCGCCGCAGGAATCACCATGATGATAGGAATTCAGGTAATTATCAACATCGCGGTCGTGACATCGTGCATGCCGCCGACGGGCATAATCCTCCCGTTCATAAGCTACGGCGGAAACGCGCTCCTGATTTTCATGGGCGCAATGGGGATTTTGCTCAATATATCAAAGAGTGCAGCGAGTCAATCAACGAGATTGCAAGCTGCAATAGGCCAATAAGGAGACAGAAATGCGCTTAATCGTAACCGGCGGCGGCACGGGCGGACACATCTACCCGGCGCTTGCAATAGCCGACAAATTCAAAGAAGAAGACCCGACCACGGAGATACTCTACGTCGGAAATATAGAGGGAATCGAGAAGGATGTCGTTCCCAAGTCTGGCTATCCGCTGGAGATGGTGGACGCCAGATGGCTCGACAAATCGAACCCTTACCAGCTCATCAAAACAGGCGTCCGCGTCATGAAAGGCATATTCGAGGCGGGCAGGGTTATGCGCAAGTTCAAGCCGGATGTCGTAATCGGCACGGGCGGCTACGTATGCTTCCCGGTAATCGTCGCGGGCAAGAACTTCGGCGCGAAGACATTCCTCCACGAGCAAAACGCCTTCCCGGGGCTCGCGAACAGAACCCTTGAGAAGCGGGTAAACAAGGTATTCCTCGGGTTTGCTGACGCAGCGAAATACTTCAAGGATCCGAGCAAGATGGTAGAGGCGGGGAACCCCGTTCGCAAGAGCTTTTTCACATTGGAGAAGTCCGAGGCGAGGGCAAAACTCGGCTTCGGCGAGGACGAATTTATCGTATTCTCGTTCGGTGGAAGCCTCGGCGCGGAGGCGATCAACGAGGTGGCGTTCGAGCTCATGAAGAGACTCAACGGCAAGCCGAACGCGCGCATGATCTTCGGCACGGGCAAGTGGTACTACGAGGACACGCTCGCCAAGGTGAAGAGCGAGGGCATAGAACTTGCGGACAATATCAGCATCAAGGACTATATCAGCGACATGGAGAATTACCTGGCGGCGAGCGATTTGATCATAAGCCGCGCGGGGGCGCTTTCCGTTGCGGAGACTACGGTCGCAGGCAAGCCTTCGATACTCATTCCGTCGCCGAACGTAACGGGAAACCATCAGTATTTCAACGCGAAGGCTGTTGCGGATAGAGGCGGAGCGGTTCTGCTGGAGGAGAAGGATCTCACGGCGGACAGGCTCATAGAGGAAGTGCTTAGAATCAAGGAAAATCCAGAGATTGCAAGGCAGATGGGCGAGGCGGCGAAGGCGTGCGCACCTGTCAAGGCGCTCGACATAATATACAACGAGGTAATGCAGACCTATGACAAGTAAGCGGACAGATATGTTGGAGCCTGCTGCGCCAGAGACTCAAGCAGCGGCAGGTCTGCCTGCCGAGGCAGAACCGCAGCCATCCAACATTACCAGCATAACTGAAGAACGAAAGAAAAAGGCGAGGAAGAAGAGGAAACGTCGCACAAATCCTTTTGTCGTGCTATTGATTTTAATCGCACTGGCAGCGGGGATTTTGGTGTTCCTCAATTCGTCGTTTTTTGATGTGGAGGAATTCACGGTCGAGGGCAACAGATATTACCTCGACGACGAGATCCTGACCATGGGCAATTGCAAGACCGGCAAGAATATTTTCTGGGGGACGGATTGCTCGGATATCAAGGCGCGCCTCGAGAAGGACGCATATATGGCCGAGGTTAAGGTCAGCCGCAAGCTTCCGCGCACGATTTCAATCGAGCTGACGGAGCGCAAGCAAGTCGGTGCAATCGTCTACGGCGCGAAGTACGTCGTAATCGACGCAAACGGCACGGTGCTCAGAAAGACGGAAGTCGACCCTGAGGTCACGATTCTCCGCGGCTTTACGATCAGCAAGCTTGAGATGGGGCAGACGATAGAAGTGGAGGAAAGCGTGCTTTTCCGCCAGGCGCTGGATTTGCTGGTAGCCATGGATGCGAACAACATGTACTTCAAGGCCATCTCGGTCGGCAAGACGACGACGAAGGCCTATATCCTCGACAATCTCATCTGCAGCGGCAGTGCGGACGACATAACGGCGGCCCTGAAAGCTGGGAAAATCCAGATTGTGACGGAGAAACTTTTTGATGATGACATAGAGCGCGGCACGATTAAGGTCAGCGACGGCAGCGACATCTCGTTCACGCCAAAAATCGACTAAATTTAGCCGAAAAAATTTTCGAAAAAAGGTGCAATAAGCGCAAATATATGTTACAATGTTAGGTGTATTGGGATACTTTGAGGAGGTAGAAACGACAATGCTACAATTCGAGACAAACTTAGAGAAATCAGCGGTAATCAAAGTTATCGGCGTAGGCGGCGGCGGATGCAATGCGGTGAATCGCATGGTTGAGGCTGAGCTGAAGGGCGTTGACTTTATTGCAGTTAACACAGATAGACAGGCACTGAACAGATGCCTCGCACAGACTAAGATTCAGATAGGAGAGAAGCTCACCAGAGGACTCGGAGCGGGCGCGAACCCAGAGATTGGCCAGAAGGCGGCTGAGGAAACGCTCGACGCAATCACCGAACACCTCGACGGAGCGGACATGGTCTTCATCACGGCTGGCATGGGCGGCGGCACCGGAACAGGCGCGGCACCGATTATCGCCAAGGCCGCGAAGGACATGGGAATCCTCACGGTAGGTGTTGTGACCAAGCCATTCAAGTTTGAGGGCGCCAAGAGACGCAAACAGGCCGAGCTTGGAATCAATTTCCTCAGAAAGTACGTAGACTCGCTTGTAATCGTTCCGAACGACAAGCTTATAGATAACAGCCAGAAGAACACGACGATGATTCAGGCATTCGAGATGGCAGACGATGTCCTCAGACAGGGCGTTCAGGGCATTTCGGATCTCATCAGCGATTACGCACTCATCAATGTGGACTTCGCGGATGTCAAGTCGGTAATGACGGACAGAGGTATCGCTCACATGGGCGTTGGTCGCGCGAGCGGCGAGAACAGGGCACAGGATGCTGTCAAGGCAGCGATCGAGAGCCCGCTGCTCGAGACGACAATCGACGGCGCGAAGGCAATTCTCCTCTACGTTTCCGGTGGCTACGACCTCGGAATGCTCGAGGTCAACGAAATTGCCAGCTTGATAGAAGAACAGGCGGACGACGATTGCATCCTCATCTTCGGTTCGGCTATCAACGAGGAGATGCAGGACGAGATTGCGATTACCGTTATCGCAACTGGATTTGCAGAAGGGCTGGAATTCCAAGGCAAACACTCCGAGCCGGTTGACGGCGAGCGAGTTGCCAGAGGCGAGCAAACGATTGGTCTGATGGGAGAGGCGAGCGAGAGCAGACCTCAAGGCCAGGACATGAGCATCTTCGGTAGCGTAGAAGGCATAGAAGGAACGGAGATGGTCCTGAAAGAAATCTTGAAAAAGAATGAAAGCGAAACTGGAGCATCCAGATTCGAAATCCCAGACTTCCTCAACGATAAATAAATACAATCAAGCCGGTGCAAAGCCGGCTTTTGTGGATTTTTTAGAAGGTCAAAAAATAGACAATATATGAATGAAATAACCTCGAAAGACAACAAAATATTCAAGTCCTTTGAGCAACTTTTACAGCGGAAATACCGCGATCGGTCGGGCGAATACCTGATTGAAGGCGAGAATCTGGTGGCTGAGGCCATCAGAAACGGCGCCGAGATTCGGACGATATTCGTCAGGGCTGACCGAGCGGAAGATTACGCAGAGCTGGTGGCAAGTGCCATGGCGGACGCAGGCTCGGCGGCAGGGCAGACCCACCGCCCCAGCGCATTCAGCCTGGCGGAGGCTCTCTTCGACAGGCTCTCGCAGACCGAGACGAGCCAAGGCATCATAGCCAGCGTCCGCAAGCAAACCTACGCCAAGGAGGACTTTATTGGAGACGCTCGCGGCAACTTCCTAGTCCTCGATCGCCTGCAGGACCCGGGCAACATAGGCACGATAATCCGAACGGCGGACGCGGCAGGCTACAAGTTAGTCATAGCAATGAAAGGCACGGCTGACATTTTTTCATCCAAGACGGTAAGGGCGGCGACCGGTTCACTCTTTAGAATGCCGGTTGTTTTCATGGACTCCAACCAAGAGCTTGTGGAATTTACCAGGGCAGCCGGCAAGAAATTAGTGGCGACCTGCTTCGACACGGATCGCTACTACTACGATGAGGACCTCACGGACAACATCGCGCTCGTCATCGGCAACGAGGGCAACGGGATTTGTCAGGAAATCATCGAGAGCTCAGATTTGAAAATCAAAATCCCCATGCACGGGAACATCGAATCCTTAAACGCCTCTGTAGCGGCAGGAATTTTGATGTATGAGAGTGTGCGGAAGGCATGAGGCAAGCCGCTGAATGCAAAATCCGCGAGAGGGACTTTATTTAATAAATATCAAGAAAGGTAATATAAGGTAAAAGCAAACATGAACGATTCAATAATCGAGAAGATGGAAGAAAGAAAAGCGAAATTACAAGAAATATTAGAAAAGACGAAAGAGAAACTCGAGAATATCGAGGACCTCAAGGAAGCCGAAGAGGTTAGAGTTAGAGCACTCGGCAAGAAGAGCGAGCTCACAGAGATGCTCAAGTCCATGGGCAAGATGGCGCCGGAAGACCGTAAGGAATTCGGTCAGGCGGCTAACCAGGTTCGTGCTCAGATAGAAGAAATGATCGAAAACTCGCTGACAGAGATGAAGAACAAGGCGAAGGAAGCGAAGTTTGCGATGGAGAAGATCGACGTGACTGAGCCGGGCAAGGTAATGCCACTGGGCAGCAAGCACCCGATCACAGTCACAATCGAGGAAGTATCCAAGGTCTTCAAGTCGATGGGATTTTCCTTCTCGGAAGGCCCTGAAGTTGAGACCGTATTCAATAACTTTGATGCACTGAACGCCGGCCCGAACCACCCTGCAAGGGACTGGACGGACACGTTCTACATCAATGACGAAGTTCTCCTCAGAACCCAGACATCCACGGTTCAGGTTAGAACCCTCCTCAAGCAGAAACCACCGATTAGAGTTTTTGCACCGGGCAGATGCTTCCGTTGCGACACACCGGATGCGACTCACTCCCCAATGTTCCACCAGGTAGAGGGACTCGTAGTTGACGAGGGCATCACGATGGCAGACCTCAAGGGCGTTCTTGACTCATTTGCTAAGCAGATGTTCGGCTCAGAGGTAAAGACAAAATTCAGACCACATCACTTCCCATTCACCGAACCTTCGGCAGAGATGGACGTATCGTGCTTCAAGTGCGGCGGCAAGGGCTGCAGAGTTTGCAAGGGCTCCGGCTGGATCGAGATTCTCGGCTGCGGCATGGTTCACCCGAGCGTACTGGAAGTTGGCGGAATCGATACGGAGAAGTACACGGGCTTCGCGTTCGGCGTAGGCGTTGAGAGAATCGCAATGCTCAAGTACGGTATCGACGACATCAGACTCATGTACGAAAACGATATGAGATTCATCGAAGAGTTCAAATGATTTAGGAGGAAGTAGAAATGATAGTATCACTAGAGTGGTTAAAGGATTATACAGAAGTTAACGTTGGGCCGCAGGAGTTTTGCGACCGCATGATTATGTCGGGTTCGAACCTCGAGACGCTCGAGCTCAAGGGGCTTGACATGGACGGCGTAGTAGTCGGCAAGATCGCAAAGATTGAGAAGCACCCAGACGCAGATAAATTGGTAGTTTGCCAGGTAGAAGTTGGCGAAGGCAAGACAGTACAGATCGTAACAGGCGCACCGAACGTATTCGAAGGCGCATACGTTGCAGTTGCTCTTGACGGAGCACATATCCCAGGCCCGATTCACGGACATGAGTCTGAAGAGGGCGGCACGGTCATCAAGGCTGGCCAGCTCAGAGGAGTTGAGTCAAACGGCATGCTTTGCTCATTCGGCGAGCTCGGATTCGAGGACAAGGTCGTTCCAGTAAATCAGAAAGACGGCATTTGGATCTTGGAGAAAGAATACCCGCTCGGAGCGGATTTTGCTGAAGCGCTCCAGCTGAAGGATGCGGTTATCGACTTCGAAATCACACCGAATAGACCGGATTGCCTTTCCATGATAGGCATGGCTCGCGAGGCAGCAGCTACATTCGGAACCAAGCTCAACTACCCAGACACGGTTTGCGAGCACACAGAAGGAAACGCAGCGGATCACATCAGCGTAGAAGTGAAGTCTCCGCTTTGCAAGAGATATACAGCTAGAATCGTCAAGGATGTCAAGATCGAGGACTCCCCATGGTGGCTGCAGAGAAGACTCATCCACGCAGGCATGAGACCTATCAACAATATCGTAGACATCACGAACTTCGTAATGCTCGAATACGGCCAGCCAATGCACGCTTTCGATATCGAGAGCCTCGCAGGTCACAAGATTATCGTTGACACGGCAAAGGAAGGCGAGAAGTTCGTAACGCTTGACGGTACGGAGAGAACGCTTGACGACAAGATGCTCATGATTAACGACGCTGAGAAGCCGGTTGCAGTTGCAGGCGTTATGGGCGGACTTAACTCAGAGATTACGGAAGAGACCAAGATGATCGTAATCGAATCCGCTAACTTCGAGGCAAACAGCGTTAGAACTACATCCAAGAGACTTACGCTCAGAACTGAGGCTTCCGGCAGATACGAGAAGGGTATCGACCCTAACCTCTGCGAAGCGGCGGCAGACAGAGTTTGCAAGCTTATCGAAATGATCGGCGCAGGCACGGTACTCGCTGGCAGCGTAGATATTTATCCGAACAAGGAAGAAGCAAAGGAAGTTCACGCAAGAGTTTCTCGCATCAATCACGTTCTTGGAATCGAGATTCCGAGAGAGCAGATGGTAGGCTACCTTGAGAGCCTGGAAATGAAGGTTACGGGCGAGGGCGACGACATGTACGTTACAGCTCCGACCGTTAGACAGGATATAGAGATTGAAGAGGATATCGTCGAGGAAGTTGCAAGACTTTATGGCTACGACAACCTCCCAGTTACCATTCCAAAGGGCAACAACGAGGCTGGTCAGTCCTACGATAGAGACATCAAAGACCTTGCACGCGACACGCTCTGCGCGCTCGGCTGCAACGAAATCCAGACATATTCCTTCGTAAGCCCTAAGGGTGTTGACAATGTTCGCATTGAGGAAGACTCCTGGGAGAGAGGTTTTGTTAGAATCCTCAACCCACTCGGCGAGGACACGTCGGTAATGAGAACGATTCTCACACCGCAGATGCTCGAGGTTATGGGTAGAAACTACTCCAGAAACCGTGCAGCGGTTAGAGCATACGAAATCGGCAACACGTTCATGGCAAACGAGCTCGGACTTCCGTTCGAGAGCGACAACCTCGTAATCGGCATGTACGGCGAGGGCGAAGACTTCTACAGCCTCAAGGGCGTGGTTTGCGAACTTCTCGGCAAGCTCGGACTCAAGGACCTCGAGTTCGTGGCTGAGTCGGAATACGGCGTATATCACCCAGGCAGATGCGCGAGAATCATCGCAAATCACCCGGTTGAGCTTGAGAGCGGCCCTGCGATTGAAGAGGTTGAAATCGGTATCATGGGCGAGGTTCACCCAGATGTAGCTGATAAGTACGGAATCGGCACACGCGCATACTGTGCAGAGCTTTTCTTCAGTACATTGGTTGAGCTTTCGAACACGACGAAGGTTTACTTCCCACTTCCGAAGTACCCTGCAATGAGCCGTGACATCGCGCTCGTAGTTGACGAAGATACGATCGTTGGCGATATCGAGAAGGTTATCAAAGAGGCGGAGGCAGAACTCCTCGAGGATGTTAAGCTCTTTGATATTTACAGAGGTGTGCAGGTTGGCCCTGGCAAGAAGAGCGTTGCGTTCAACCTCACATATAGACATAAGGATAGAACACTCACGGATGATGACGTTCAGAAGGCACACGGCAAGGTGCTGGATGCTTTGAAAGAGCAGCTCGGAATCAATCTCCGCGAAATGTAGTTCATCTGAGAGTGGAGAGTGAGATGGAAGACAACAAGGTTAGCGTAAGGATTTACGGCCAGGATTACACGATATCCGGAGAAAGAGACGAGGAAGCGATCATTGGAATTGCGTCCTATGTCGACGAAAAAATGCGCGAAATATCCAAGTTTTTTAGCAGCGGACCTGCTGGCTCGCTCGCCGTGCTTGCAGCTGTGAACATAGCAGACGAGCTTTTCGAGGCTCGCGAGCAGGTGGAAGAGCTCACGGCCAAGACCGAGCAGATGGAGAAGGAGACCGAGCACTACATCAAGATGTGGGACGAGGCGAAGAAGAACTTCATGCAGTACAAGGAGCAGGCGGCCAAGTCCAAGGACGAGCGCAAGGAGAGCGAAGATAAGCTCCGCGAGCTCGAGGCTAGGTGCAACGAGTTCGAGAACTCCTACTTCGATTTGCAGATGGAGAACGTTAAGCTCAAGAACGAGTTAGAAAAACTCCAACAAAACGCTTAGGAAAGAGATTTAAGATGAGCGGGGCGGCGGGCAATCGCCTGCCAGGGGCAGGCGATACCGCGGCACACCACGAGGGTCGGTGCGTTAGTGCAACGCTGAGATGACCTGGGGCACCGACTGAGCACGCGTGCCGCGGGGCCTGGCTCTGCGGTGGTTCCCGCGGGAGCCAGGCCGCCCGCCGCCCGCCAAACACAAGCATGAACAAAAAAGGACTTAAGGTTTTAGAGTACAGCAAAATAATCGACATGCTGCGGGCTCGGGCTTGCTCGGCGATGGCTAAGGCGCGCATTGACAAGCTCATGCCCATGACAGATATCCACGAGATACGGGATGCACTTTTGCAAACTAGCGAAAGCGCCAGTGTTATAATGCAAAAAGGCAGCCTCCCGCTCGGCGATTTTTACGATATCAACGACTCGCTGTACTTTGCTCGCAAGGGCGGCTCACTTACCATGAAGCAATTGCTGCAGGTCCTATATAATATGAAGGTAACCGGCAACGTCGTGACTTTCCTCAACAGTGATGTTACGAACGTTCCAATGATAATGAGCATGAAGGATCTCCTCGTGACATTCCCGCGGCTCGCGGAGCGCATAGACCGCTCGATTCTCTCCGAAGACGAGATGGCAGATAGCGCCTCGCCGGAGCTCAAGCGAATCCGCAAGGCGATAAACTCGCAGAACGACGCGATCAAAGCCAAGCTCAATCACATCCTCGGCTCATCCGATAACAAGACATTCCTTCAGGATGCGATAGTCACCATGAGAGACGGACGATACGTCGTTCCGGTCAAGGCGGAGCACAGGGCCAAGATGCCGGGAATCATCCACGACCAGTCCTCAAGCGGAGCGACGATTTTCATAGAGCCGCAGGCGGTCGTAAACCTTAATAACGAGCTCCGCGAACTCGAGCTCGAAGAAAAGAAAGAAATCGAGAGAATCCTCGCGGAACTCTCGTCCCAGGTAGCGGAGCACTTCCACGACCTGATAAACAACCAGAAATTATTAGTAGAACTCGACTTTTACTTCGCGAAGGGCAAGCTCTCCTGCGACATGAGAGCGGCAGAGCCCCAGATGAACGAAAGCGGGTATCTTGAGCTCAAGCGAGCCCGCCATCCGCTCATCGACCCGAAGAAAGTCGTACCGATAAACATATCAATCGGAAAAGAATATAACACGCTCGTCATCACCGGTCCCAACACGGGCGGCAAGACGGTAACGCTGAAGACCGTTGGGCTGCTCGCCATGATGGCACAGGCAGGGCTACATATCCCAGCGCTTGGGACGAGCAGCCTGCCGATATACTCGGAGATATTCGCGGATATCGGCGACGAGCAGAGCATAGAGCAGAGCCTGAGTACGTTCTCCTCGCACATGAAGAACACGGTGTATCTCGTGGAGCGAGCCCACAAGGGGAGCCTGGTGCTTCTGGATGAGCTCGGAGCAGGAACCGACCCGACAGAGGGCGCGGCGCTTGCAATTTCAATCTTAGAGAGACTCGCCGCGCAAGGCTCGCACACCATAGCAACCACGCACTATAACGAGCTGAAGAAATACGCCCTTTCCACGGCGGGAGTAGAAAACGCCTCCATGGAATTCGACGTAGAAACTCTCAGCCCGACATATAGACTATATATCGGAGTCGCAGGCAAATCCAACGCCTTCGAGATTTCTAGGAAGCTCGGACTCGACTCGGCGATTATCGACAGAGCCAGCCAGCTCATAGAGAAGGGCGACATGGCCTTCGAGGATGTGCTTTCTGCGATAGAAGACGACAAGCGGAAGGCACAGGCGGAGAGGGAAGAGGCCGAGCGGCTGATAGCCGAGCTCAAGGCTGAGAAGGAAGACCTCGACAGCCGCGAGCAGAACCTCAAAGGTCGCGAGGACAAGCTTCTCAAGGATGCCCGCGAGGAAGCCAGGGCAATCATCAAAGAAGCCAAGGAGACCGCGACCGAAGTCCAGAAGGAGCTCAAGCAGCTCACCAAGGTAAAGAGCCTCGGCGAGCGTACCAAGCGCCTCGAGGAGAGCAAGCGCAAGATCCGCGAGAGCGAGAAGCGTTACCAAGACGGCATAGAGCGGCCTGTCAACCTCAACCCGGTCAAGCCGGACGAGATAGAAATCGGCGACAGGGTAAAGCTCCTCACTTTGAACCAGAACGGCCAGGTGGCGAGCCTCCCGGATGCGAAGGGCGATTTGCTGGTGACCATAGGAATAATGAAGGTTACGGCGAATGTAGCCGACCTGATGTCCATAGAGGGCGGTAGCAAGAAGAAGGCCAAGAAGAGCTCATACGCTGGGCTTTACAAGAGCAAGGCGCAGAACATTTCCATGTCGGTAAACGTTCAAGGGGAGAACCTAGAGGATGCCCTCATGAACGTAGATAAATATATTGATGATGCCTATATGGCGGGGCTCAAGGAGGTCATGATCATCCACGGTCACGGCACGGGAGTCCTGAAGGAGGGCATCCGCCGCAGCCTGAACAAGCACAAGCTCGTCGCCTCCTACAAGCGAGGAGCCTATAACGAGGGCGGCGACGGCGTGACAATCGTCAAATTGAAGGAATAGGCGGAAGGAGTAGAGAGATGTATGTAATCAGCGGGTGCCTTCTGGGGCACAATTGCAAGTACGACGGCGGCAACAACCGCTGCGAAGAGGTCATCAAATTTTGCGAGGACCACAAGTACATCGTCGTATGCCCAGAGAACGCGGGGAACCTCCCCACACCTAGAGACCCTTCCGAAAAGGTAGGAAGCAGGATTTTGAGCAAGGGCGGAGACGACGTGACCGAGGAATTCCTCAAAGGCGCAGAGATTTCGTTCAAGATATGCACGCAGATGGCAGCGCTGAACGGAGAGCCCCTCGAAGGCGCAATCCTCAAGGCGAACAGCCCATCCTGCGGAGTCGGCAAGATTTACGACGGTACGTTCAGCGGGACGCTCGTGGACGGAGATGGAGTGTTTGCATCCATGTTACGAAGAGCGAGAATAGATCTGATGACGGAGAAAGATTTTGCTGAGAGACTGAATTTAGAGGAATAAATTTCTGTCGGGAAGAGAATTTTTGTCGGAAAAGAATTTTATCGAAAAGAAGATTTTTGTTGGAAGAAAAATTTTACTGAGAAAGGAATTATAGAAATGATTGATTTTAAGAACGAAATTGCGAAGTTGATCCAGGCCGCGGCGCCAGACCTTGAATTTGAGACGATTCGCGACATGATCGAAGTGCCGCAGGACCAGAAGATGGGCGACTACGCTTTCCCATGCTTCAAGTTAGCTAAGACCCTCCGCAAGGCTCCGCCGCTCATTGCAAAGGGCATCGCAGAGCAGATTGCAGAGTCCGGCAGCGAGATTTTCGAGAAGGTTGAGCAGGTTAACGCTTATGTAAATATGTTCGTTTCCAAGGAAGCACTCGTGGCTGATGTCGTTAGCGACGTTCTGGCAAAGGGCGAAGACTTCGGTAAGTCGAACGTCGGCGAAGGCAAGCCTGTTATCGTGGAATATTCCTCGCCGAACATTGCTAAGCCTTTCCATATCGGACACATCAGAAGCACGGTTATCGGCAATTCGCTGTACAAGATTTACGACGCGATGGGCTACAACGTGACTCGTATCAACCACCTCGGTGACTACGG
>CAVEOR010000002.1:21577-25153 GCA_963617285.1 Anaerovoracaceae bacterium
GAGCTTTGGCAGTGGTTCAGAGAGGAATCCCTCAAGGAGTTCACTCGCGTTTACGATATGCTCGGAATCACGTTCGATTCCTACGCTGGCGAGTCGTTTTATTCGGACAAAATGCCTGCAATCGTTGACTATCTCAAGGAGAAGAATTTGCTCGTTGAGTCGAAGGGCGCGATGATCGTCGACCTGGAGCCATACGGCCTCACGCCGGCTCCGATTCTCAAGTCCGACGGTTCTACATTATATATTACGCGTGATATCGCATGCGCGAAGTACAGAAAGGACACCTACGACTTCTACAAGAATATCTACGTAGTTGCGTCCCAGCAGAACCTGCACTTCCAGCAGCTGAAGAAAATCCTCGAGCTCATGGGATTTGAGTGGGCGAAGGATATCGTTCACGTTCCATTCGGCCTGGTTAGCCTGGAAGAGGGCACTATGTCGACTCGTGCCGGCAGAGTTGTTTTCCTGGAGGACGTTCTCAACCGCGCAATCGACGAGACTCGCGATATCATCAAGGAAAAAGGCGTTAACACGGACAATATCGAGGAGACCGCGAAGATGGTCGGAATCGGCGCTGTAGTATTCAACGAACTTTCGAATAACAGAATTAAGGATTACGTTTTCTCATGGAAGAAGGTTCTCGACTTCAACGGCGAGACGGGTCCTTATGTTCAATATACATATGCAAGATGCGCGAGCATCCTGAGAAACGCAGGTGAAGAGCTTGCGGCAAAGGCTGCGGCTGGCAAGATTGATGCGAAGTACATCACTAGCCCGAGCGCATACGAGCTCGCAAAGCTGATCTACAAGCTTCCGCAGGTTGTAGTTGAGGCTGGCGAAAAGTACGAGCCTTCGATCGTTACTAGACATATAGTTGACCTGGCTCAGGCGTTCAACAGATTCTATCACGACGAGCACATCCTTTGCGAGGACGAGAACGAGAAGCTGGCTAAGCTTTCGCTCGTGATCGCGGCTAAGACGGCGATTAAGAACGGACTGGCGCTGCTGGGAATGCAGGCACCAGAGCGTATGTAGCGAGCCTACATATTTATATGCGGTGCAAGCACCGCTAAACGCCGTTGGCGCAAGGTAGGCTCGATATAATTTGCTCGGCACAGGAAAAATAATATAAAATCATTTTATTAAATAATATAAATGTGGATTTTATATTATTTTCTTAGCTGCTCACAAATTATAGCCTTAGAAATTACATTTTAGAATTTGTTCTGATTCTGATAAAGAATTAGGGCGGATGAAATGATTTTAGATTTTTGTATTTAGTGGGAGATATATAATTGAGGTATGTAGGAAACATATATCGGCCGCCGAGCGAGGCATATAGCCTCCTCGTGCAGGTCACTATCGGCTGTTCGCACAACAAATGCACGTTTTGCAACATGTTCAAGGACAAGCGCTTCAAAGTCAGGAAAATAGAAGAAGTTCTCGAAGACCTTCAATGGGCGAGGGACCACTATCGCGTAGTCGATAGGATTTTCCTGTGCGACGGCGACGCGCTTTGCCTGGCGAATCATAAATTGCTGACGATTCTTGATTTCATTCAGGCGAACTTCCCGGAATGCGAGAGGGTTACGACCTATGGCCGCGCTACGGACATTCTGCGCAAGAGCGACGACGAGCTCCGCGAGCTGAAGGCACACGGCCTCGAGATGGTCTACATCGGCGCGGAGTCGGGCAGCCAGAAGGTTCTCGACATGGTCAACAAGGGCGAGACCGTCGAAGAGCTCATCACGGCTGTGAACAGAATCGAAAACGTTGGAATCAAGGCATCCGTGACATTTATCAGCGGACTTGCTGGCCCTGAGCTCTGGGAGGAGCACGCAATCGAGACGGGCAAGATGATTACCGAAATGAATGCGTCCTATGTCAGCCTGCTGACGCTCATGCTCGAGCCGCCAGCACCTTTGCTTGAGGACTACAGGCAGGGCAAGTTCAAGCTTCTCTCGCCGGAGGAAGTGCTGGCGGAGACATGCCTCATGCTGAAGCACGCCCGTCCAAACAAGCTTTGCGTTTTCCGCAGCAATCACGCTTCGAACTACGTTTCGCTCAGAGGCAATCTTCCGTTCGATAACGAGCGCATGATCGAATCGCTCAAGCGCTGCATGGCAGACCGCGGACTGCTGAAGGACGAGCGCTTCCGCGCACTATAGAATTTATGAAAATTTTACTTACGACCTTAAATTCCAAATACGTGCACTCCAATCTCGCACTCAAGTACCTGTACACCGTCACGGCGGGCGAATACAGCGACCTTGACGTGCGGGAGTTCACGATAAATAACGATCCGAATTACATCTATACCGAGTTAGTGAGAGCAAATTACGACATGATTTGCTTTTCTTGCTATCTATGGAATATCGAGCAGATCAAGCCTCTGGCCGCCGACCTGAAGAAGGCGTGCCCGGAGCTCGTCATAGTCCTCGGCGGCCCGGAAGTCAGCTTCACGGGACCCGAGTTCATGCAGGCTAACCCTTGGGCGGATTTCATCATCTGCGGCGAGGGCGAGTATCCGTTTTATCGGTTCATGCAGGTGATTGCGGCAAAAAATCCTCAGTTTGAAACGGTGCCTGGCCTGATTTACCGCGCGAACGGCAAGATATTCGTCAACTCCCTCGTCGAGCCGCTCGATATGAACCTGATTCCGTTCCCGTATTCCGTCCTCGATTGTGAAGAGGACAGAGTCGTGTACTACGAGTCATCGCGCGGCTGCCCGTTCGGCTGCACCTACTGCCTCTCTGCGACGGAGAAGCGAGTGCGAGCTCTCGACCTCGAACGCACGAAGGCCGACCTCGGCTATTTTCTCTACAAGAAAGTCATGCAGGTGAAGTTTATCGACAGAACGTTTAATTACGATAGGACGCGGGCATACGAGATTTTCAAGTATTTGATAGAAAACGATAATGGAGTTACGAACTTCCATTTTGAGATATGTGCGGATTTGCTGGACGACGAGACGCTGAGGCTGCTGGCGAGGGCGCGCAAAGGGCTTTTCCAGATGGAAATCGGCATTCAGTCGACGAACCCCGAGACGCTCGCCGCAATCGGCCGCAAGGAAAACGTCTATCCGGTGCTCTATAACACCGAGAGGCTCGTGGCGCTCGGCAATATCCACACGCATGTAGACCTGATAGCGGGGCTGCCGTTTGAGACGTACGAGCTATTCCGCAGATCATTTAATAAAGTTTACGCGCTTGGTGCGGATGCGTTCCAGCTTGGCTTCCTGAAGGTCCTGGCAGGCACGCCGCTCGCAGCCGAGAAGGAGAAATACGGAATTATCCACCGCGACAAGGCGCCATACGAAGTCATTTCGACCAATTACATGTCGGCATCCGACCTTGCCCGCCTCAAGATGATTGAGAACATGCTCGACATTTTCTACAATCGCGGCGGCTTCTCGGAGACAATCGCATATTTAATTGAAGCAATCGGTCGCGGCGCATTCGGCTTCTACGAGATGCTCGCGGATTACTACTACGATAACGGCTACCAGAACCGTGACCGCAAGAAGGATGACCAGTACCGCATCCTGTACGCGTTCGCGGGCTTCGCTGCCGAGCA
>CAVEOR010000003.1:0-23840 GCA_963617285.1 Anaerovoracaceae bacterium
ACATCAAGATAAAGCTGACCCTCTTCAACGCGAAGATTGCTGAGGGCGAGCCGAAAATGCTCGAACACAACGATATTCGCTGGATTACGACCGCTGAAATCCCGCAGTACGAATTCTGCCCAGCAGATACGGACATCCTGAAAAGGCTGATGGACGAAAGTAGGATAGAAAGAAAGGAGAAAATCATATTATGAGAAAGATGATTAAAAAAGCTAATGTTTTCCTGATTGTTTGCGTAGCTGTGTTAGCTCTCAGCGCATGCGGGAACAAGGATGCTTCGACGGAAGATCGGATTGCCGATGTAATCTACACAAATGGCTACATTTATACGGAAAATGAAGCTGCTATGGAGGCAGAGGCTTTTGCCGTAAAGGATGGTACATTCATATATGTCGGGGATGCTGATAGCGAGGAACTTGAGGCCTTAAAAGGAGACGACACCAAGGTTATAGATCTCGACGGGAAAATGGTAACCCCAAATCTAATCGATGCGCATACTCATCCTGCAACGGTCGGCGCTACGAGATGGTGCACTGATATTATAGGAGAGACTCCAGAGGAATATGTTCAGCTGATTGCTGACTACTGCAAGGAGCATAGCGTGGATGAAGCACCTTATATTTTGTTTAAGTCTTATCCTAGTGATATGTTTGGCGATGATGGACCATCAAAAGAACTCCTTGACGCAGTGACGGATAGACCTGTTCTTGTAACCGATTTTAATGATCACTCCGCATGGGTCAACACCAAATGGCTTGAGACCTATGGGGCATATGAAATGGATTCGGATGACGAAAGACTTGAAGGATTTGTAAGAACAAAAGACGGGGATTTCCAGGGTTGGGTCAAGGAAATTACCTGGAGCGAAAACATGGACGCCTTTTATGAACGACTCGGCTGGAGACCGCCGATAGACTGTGATACAGAGCTTATGAGCTGGGTAACGGACGATCTCAAGAGCTGGGGCGTTACAGCTGCATTTGATGCGTATCTTGAGTCAGAGCAGCATATAGAGTCAATTCATCAGATGGATGTTGATGGCAAGCTGAATATGTATTACGATATGTCAGTTAAGATGAGCAGATATGAAGATCTTGATGAGACCATAGAAACGGTTAAGCGCTTAAATGAGAAATACGCAACGGATCACGTCAAGATGGACACAATCAAAATCTTCTATGACGGGACAAACGAGCTTGGCAACAGTGCTCTTGTGGACGGAACAGTACAGGATCCTTCTTATCATGGATATCTCGTCATGGATTATGAACAGACGAAGGATACCCTTAGGAAGGCAAATGAAAATGGCATTGATGTCCACTTTCATCTGGTTGGAGACCTTGCTTTTCGTCTGATTTGTGATGCGGTGGAAGAAATAACGAATGAGGATGGTCCGCTTGATATACAGGTGGAAATGTGTCATTGTGAGTATATCAATCCTGCTGACAGAGAACGTCCTGCTGAGCTTGGCATTATTATCAACTGGACGCCTCAGTGGAGCGGAGGATATTTCGGAGAAGCTGCCAGAGAATATCTCGGAGATGAACGCTTTGACGATATGTATCAGTTTAATCCTACCATTGACAGCGGTGCTATCGTCACCTATGGAAGTGATATCTATTCATGGAACGAAGAATATCGTGCCAATCCGTACTTCGGTATGCAGACAGCTATGACCAGAGTAGACATTGATATTCCTCTCGAGAGTAATGGCGGAGTTCGACTTCCAGAGTCGGCGAAATTGTCACTCGAAAACCTCCTTAAGGGCTACACGATTAACGCTGCAAAGCAACTGCGCATAGATGATGTGACTGGATCAATTGAGGTGGGCAAACGCGCTAACTTTAATATCTATTCCGAAAACCTGTTTGATATCGATCCGTTCGAATTCAAAGATGTTATGCCAGAAACGGTTGTTTTTGAAGGAAACGTAATAAGCGGTTCGCTTGCTTAATCTCAAATACAGCTACAATTGAAGTACAATTGTAGCCTTGACACGGGAAGCTGGATTTATGGGATAATTTCAAAAAAATCCATTGAATCGCGGGCGATTAGGGTGTATAATAAATTGTTTAAATTTGTTAATTAAATAAAAATACATGGAGGACAGAAATGAAAGTTTTAGTTATCAACTGCGGAAGCTCTTCATTGAAGTATCAGATTCTTGATATGACAAACGAGAATCTGCTTTGCAAAGGCTTGGTAGAGAAGATCGGTATCGAAGGTTCCGTTATCGGACACGAGAAGATCGGTCAGGACAAGATCAAGAAAGAGATCCCTATGAAGGACCACAAGGACGCAATCGCACAGGTTCTGGCTATGATTCAGGATCCAGAGCAGGGCGTAATCAAGTCAATGTCAGAGCTCGGTGCAGTAGGCCACAGAGTTGTACACGCTGGAGAAAAATACGCTTCTTCAGTTCTCATCACAGAAGACGTTATCAAGGCACTCGAGGAGTGCGTAGAGCTGGCACCGCTTCATAACCCACCTAACCTTTTGGGTATCGCTGCTTGCCAGGAGCTTATGCCAAACACTCCAATGGTTGCAGTTTTCGATACAGCATTCCATCAGACAATGCCTGCAGAATCCTATCTGTATGCACTTCCATACGAGTATTACACAAAGTACGGAATCAGAAGATACGGCTTCCACGGAACTTCCCACAAGTATGTTGCTGAGAGAGCATCCCAGATTCTCAACGTAGCACTTGACGACCTGAAGATCATCACTTGCCACCTCGGAAACGGCGCATCCGTATCCGCAATCAAGAGAGGTAAGTGCATCGACACATCCATGGGATTCACTCCACTCGAAGGTCTGGTAATGGGAACTAGATGCGGCGACATCGACCCAGCTATCGTTTCCTATATCGCTGGCAAGGAAGGACTCACTGAGGCTGAGACAAACACAGTTCTCAACAAGAAGTCTGGCGTACTCGGCATTTCCGGCGTTTCCAGCGACTTCAGAGACATCGAAGAAGCTGTTGCAGAGGGCAACGAGAGAGCTGCTATGGCACTCAAGGTATTCGCTCACAAGGTTAAGTTCTACATCGGCGCATACATCGCTGAGATGAACGGCGTAGATGCTATCGTATTTACTGCTGGCGTTGGCGAAAACGACGTAACTATGAGAGAAATCATCTGCAACGAGATGGGTAACCTCGGCATCAAGCTTGATCCAGTTAAGAACAAGGTTAGAGGCAAAGAGACAGTTATCTCCATGGACGACTCCAGAGTTAAGCTTATCCTCATCCCAACTAACGAAGAGCTCATGATCGCTAGAGACACTTACAATATCGTAACTGGCCTCAAATAATATAAATAGTAGAAATTTGCGGATTTTTGCAGAGATAAATCACGAAAAATCGAAAATTTTTGTTGACAAACCGGGACAATTCAGTATATACTCTAATAGTTGACGATTTATAAGATTTATATACAGGATTTAACCACGAGGGAGGTGTTACGATATGGCAGTACCTAAGAGAAAAACTTCTAAGGCAAGAAGAGATAAGAGAAGATCACCGAACATGAAGAAGAGCGCACCTGGACTTTGCATTTGTCCACAGTGCCACGAGCCAAAGCTTCCTCATAGAGTTTGCCCGAACTGCAACTACTATGATGGAAAAGAAATCGTAGCTGAAGCTTAATTTCATACGGAATCACATTAACGGCAGACATTTTTAGTTTGCCGTTTTTTCTTAAAAACTTTTTGATTTCGCTTGAAATGGGCGCGGTGAATTGTTATAATAAATTGTGATTGAAGTGAGGCTTTGCTTGAACTTAATCAAAGCCTCGCTTGAGAAAATTATCAAAGAGAACTGCTTTTTGCAACTGACGGAATTGCGGGTTACCGCGGGGGAGCAAGAAGTGTAAATGTCGACCGTCTGGGCATATTCGTTCCCTTGTTTTGGGAATGAGTGTGTCCTTTTTTAGTTGAACCATAGGAGGATAGGAGTATGAAAAAAGTTGGTATAATCATGGGTTCGGATAGCGACCTTCCAATCGCGGAGAAGGCAGCTGATAAGCTTGCAGAGTACGGAATTCCGTATGAGGCACATGTATATTCGGCGCACAGAACGCCAGAAGAGGCGACGGCGTTTGCCAAGAACGCCAAGGCAAACGGCTTCGGAGTGCTCATTTCTCTCGCAGGTAAGGCAGCACATCTTGGCGGTGTACTCGCTGCAAACACGACGCTGCCTGTTATCGGTGTTCCTATCAAGTCATCGCTTGAGGGCATGGACGCACTGCTTTCGACAGTTCAAATGCCACCAGGAATCCCAGTTGCAACGGTCGGAATCGATGGGGGAGCAAACGCTGCAATCCTCGCAGCACAGATCCTCGCAGTGGCTGACGAAGAACTTGCGCAGGTCATCGCAAGCAAGCGCGAGGAAGCAAGGCAGACGGTGCTCGGCAAGAACGCTAAGGTCGAGGCAAAGCTCAATTCAAAATAGATAAGAAATAAATAAAAACGAGGTAATCATGAACAACAATTCAAAATCTGACAGCTACGCAAAGGCGGGCGTTGACATCACTGCGGGATACCGCGCAGTGGAACTGATGAAAGAACATATTGCAAGGACGATGACGAGCGGAATGCTCGAAGGCATCGGAGGCTTCGGCGGACTGTTCGAGCTCGACATGACTGGAATCACCAAACCAGTTCTCGTAAGCGGAACCGATGGAGTTGGAACCAAGCTCAAGCTCGCATTCCTCATGGACAAGCACGACACTGTCGGCATCGACTGTGTTGCAATGTGCGTGAACGATATCATCTGCTGCGGGGCAAAGCCTCTGCTTTTCCTTGATTATATAGCTTGCGGAAAGAACGTTCCAGAGAGAATCGCAGAAATCGTTTCTGGTATCGCAGACGGCTGCGTGCAGTCAGGTGCGGCGCTTGTAGGCGGTGAGACCGCAGAAATGCCGGGATTTTATCCTGTAGATGAGTACGACCTTGCTGGTTTCTCAGTAGGCGTTGTAGATAAGGCGAAGATTATCGACCACGACAAGATGAAGGCTGGCGACGTAGTAATTGCACTGCCTTCGAGTGGCGTACATTCCAACGGATTCTCGCTTGTTCGTAAGGTATTCGATGTAGAAAACGCTGACATCAAGAGCCCAGTTGCTGAGCTCGGTGGCAAGTCCCTCGGCGAGACACTTCTTGCTCCAACCAAGATTTATGTAAAGCCTATGCTTGCTTTATTTGAAGAAGTCGAAGTTAAGGCAGTTTCTCACATCACAGGCGGCGGATTCTATGAGAACATTCCGCGCAGCATTCCAGACGGCCTCTGTGCGAGAATCAAGAAGGATAGCGTAAAGGTTCTTCCGATATTTGACCTCATCGCAAAGACAGGAAACATCCCAGAAAGAGACATGTTCAATACGTTCAATATGGGCGTTGGCATGAGCGTGGTTGTTGCGGCTGAGGATGCGGACAAGGCTCTTGAAATCCTGAAGGCAAACGGCGAAGATGCTTACATCATGGGCGAAATCGTAGCCAAGGAAGCAGGCAGCGAAAAGGTGGAATTATGCTAAAGGCAAAGATTGCGGTGCTGGTATCTGGCGGCGGCACGAACCTGCAGGCTCTGATAGATGCACAAAACAGCGGCAAATTAAATAGCGGTGAGATTGTACTGGTCATCTCTGGAACGGAAGGCGCCTATGCGCTCACAAGGGCTGAGAAGGCCGGAATCCACGCTGAGACGGTTGCATATAAGGAATGCAGCTCGCAGCAGGAGTTTGAAGAGAAAATCCTGAAGCTGCTCGACGAGGCAGGAATTGACCTTATCATTATGGCAGGCTTCCTGAATATCCTGACTGCTGATTTTACTAGAAGATATCCAGATAGGATTATAAACATTCATCCGTCGCTCATCCCGTCGTTTTGCGGCAAGGGCTTCTACGGACTCAAGGTGCACGAGGCGGCGCTCGCATACGGAGTCAAGGTGACGGGTGCGACGGTGCATTTCGTCAATGAAATTCCGGACGGCGGACGGATTATAATGCAGAAGGCGGTCGCTGTTGAGGACGGCGACACTCCGGAGGTCCTGCAAAAGCGCGTGATGGAGCAGGCAGAGTGGATTATACTTCCTGCCGCTACGCAGAAGGTTTGCAGCGAGATTATAAACGAAAGGGCGCGATAGCAACATGAATATAGATAATTACAAAATAAATTCCCTCGGTGAATTGCTGAAAGTAAACAGCTATCCTGGCAGAGGAATCGTCTGCGGCATGACGGCTGATGGCAAGAAAGCGGCGCTTGCGTATTTCATCATGGGCAGAAGCGAGAACTCGAGAAATCGCGTTTTCGTGGCAGAGGGCGACGCGGTGACGATTTACCCATTCGATGCTTCGAAAGTAGAAGACCCGGCGCTCATCATTTACTCGCCGCTCAGAAAGCTTGGAAACAAAATCGTCTTGACGAACGGCGACCAGACGGACACGATTTACGACTTTCTGAAGGACGGAAAGTCAAGCGAAGAAGCACTCGCAACGAGATGCTTTGAGCCAGACAGCCCGAACTACACGCCGAGAATCAGCGCGGTTATGGAATTATCAAAAGAATTGACCTACCAGCTGAGCATTCTAAAGAGCATGGACGCTAGCGGCAAGGAATGCGCTCGCTACTTCTACAATTATACGGCTGAGGCAGGTCTGGGACATTTCATCCACACATATGAGCATGACGACAATCCGCTTCCGACATTCCTTGGAGAGCCGAGAAGGGTTGCAATTCCAAATAACATTGACGAATTTGCAGGTGAAATTTGGGATAACCTCGATGAGAACAACAAGATTTCGCTCCTCGTGAGATTTGTCGATATAGAAAACGGAAGCGAGGAAAATCGCTTGGTTAACAAGAACAAGTAGAAGGTAAACAAATGAAAGATTACGAATTAAAATACGGATGCAATCCGAACCAAAAGCCAGCAATGATTTACATGGAAAACGGCTCAGAGCTTCCGATAGAAATACTCAACGGAAGACCTGGATATATCAATTTCCTTGACGCACTTAACAGCTGGCAGCTCGTGAAGGAGATAAAAGGCGCACTGGGAATTTGCGCAGCGGCATCATTTAAGCACGTCAGCCCGACATCTGCGGCAGTTGGAATTCCGATGAGCGAGGATCTCAAGAAAGCAGTATTTGCTGATGATATCGAGGGAATCGACGAGTCACCGATTGCAACGGCCTATGCGAGGGCAAGAGGAACGGACAGAATGAGCTCGTTTGGCGACTTTATCGCACTCTCTGATAAGTGCGACGTGACATGCGCAAAGATCATCGCACGCGAGGTTTCCGATGGAATCATCGCTCCTGACTACGAGCCGGAGGCACTGGAAATCCTTAAGAAAAAGAAAAAAGGCGCATATAACATCATCAAGATAGACGAAAATTACATCCCAGAGGTTCAGGAAAAGAAGCAGGTATTCGGCATAACGTTTGAGCAGGGCAGAAACAACCTGAAGATAGACGAAAACCTCCTCGGCGCGATTGTCACTGAAAACAAGGAACTCCCTGAGACAGCAAAGAGAGATTTGATAATCGCTTTGATTACCCTCAAGTATACTCAGTCGAACTCCGTATGTTTTGCGGCGGACGGACAGGCAATCGGCGTTGGAGCGGGTCAGCAGTCGAGAATCCATTGCACGAGACTCGCAGGCGACAAGGCGGACCTTTGGCATCTCAGACAGAGCGAGAGGGTTCTGAATCTGCCGTTCAAGGAAGACATCAGAAGACCTGAGAGGGATAACACGATTGACATTTATCTCAACAGCTACAGCGGCGACCCTGAGACGGATGACGAGCTCTTTGCGGACGGAAACTGGGAAAGCGTATTTACAGAGAAACCTGTGCCTTTTACTAAGAAGGAGCAGAGAGAATACCTTTCGAATATCAAGGGAGTTTGCCTCGCATCCGACGCGTTCTTCCCATTCGGAGATAATATTGACAGGGCGGCAAGAAGCGGCGTTTCCTATGTCGCACAGCCGGGCGGCTCGGTTCGCGACGAAAACGTAATCGAAACTTGTAACAAATATAACATGACGATGGCGATGACTGGAATCAGGCTTTTCCATCACTAATCCTCGGGAGGTAGATACGATGAAAATAATGGTAGTTGGCGGTGGCGGTAGAGAACACGCCCTCATCAAGAAACTCAAGCAAAGCCCAAAGGCTGAGAAGATATATGCACTCCCAGGAAACGGCGGAATTGCAGCGGATGCGGAATGCGTGAACATAGGCGCAAAGGACATCCCGGCGATAGTTGAGTTCGCAAAGGAAAACGCGATTGACTTTGCTGTAGTTGCACCAGACGACCCACTCGTTCTGGGAGCAGTAGACGCACTGCAGGAGATCGGAGTAAGGACGTTTGGACCGAAGAAGAACGCTGCGATTATAGAAGGAAGCAAGGCTTTCTCCAAGGATTTGATGAAGAAATACGGAATCCCGACCGCAGCATACGAGACATTTACTGATATGCAGGCTGCCTTTGACTATTTGGACACGCAGGAGGCTCCAATCGTAGTCAAGGCGGACGGGCTCGCACTCGGCAAGGGCGTAATCATCGCTGAAACGATTGAAGAAGCCAAGAAGGCGGTAGCTTCTATGATGGAGGACAAGGTTTTCGGCGAGAGCGGAAGCAAGGTCGTTATAGAAGAGTTTCTCACTGGTCCAGAAGTTTCCGTACTTTCGTTTACAGACGGAAAGACGCTCATCCCAATGGTTTCTTCGATGGATCACAAGCGTGCGCTTGACGGGGACAAGGGCCTGAACACTGGTGGCATGGGAACGATTGCACCGAACCCGTACTATACTGAGGAGATTGCGGCGCAGTGCATGAAGGAGATTTTCCTGCCAACGATTGAGGCGATGAATAAGGAAGGTCGCACATTCAGCGGTTGCCTTTACTTTGGCCTCATGCTGACGGAGAAGGGTCCGAAGGTTATCGAATACAATTGCCGCTTCGGCGACCCAGAAACTCAGGTTGTGCTCCCGCTGCTTGAGAGCGATTTGCTGGAAATCATGCTTCACATATATGATGAGACGCTTGATACGGCGGAGGTTAAGTTCGCTGATGGCAGCGCGTGCTGCGTGGTTATGGCCTCTAATGGCTATCCTGCAAAATACGATACGGGCTTTGAAATCACGATGCCAGAGGATAAGAACATCTACGTTGCAGGCGCCAAGCTTGTAGATGGCAAGCTGCTCACATCTGGCGGCAGAGTTCTCGGCGTGACGGAAACGGCGCCAACGCTTGAAGAGGCAATCAAGAAGGCTTATCAGACGGTATCGGAAGTCAAATTCGATAACGCATTCTATAGAAAAGACATCGGAAGCCGTGCTTTGATGGCAGAAAGGAAGTAAAAAGGTATTTGAGATGGTTTACAGAATTTTTGTAGAAAAGAAACCGGGACTTGCACACGAGGCATCGGCATTGCTGCACGACCTCAAGGAGGTTTTGCAGATAGAAAATCTGAAGGACGTTAGGATTTTTAATAGATATGACGCAGAGAACATCACCGAGGAATTATTTGATTACGCGGTAAACACGGTTTTCTCGGAGCCTCAGATTGATGTTGCAAGCAAGAAGCTCCCAGAGGCAGATTGCATCTTCGCGGTGGAATATCTTCCTGGACAGTTCGACCAGAGGGCATCATCAGCGGAGGAGTGCATCCAGCTCATATCAAAGGGCGAGCGTCCGACGGTCAGAACAGCCAAGGTTTACGCACTGCAGGGAAGACTCTCTGCGGCGGACGTTGAGGCAATCAAGAAATACGTCATCAACCCCGTTGAGGCAAGGGAAGCGGACATGGCACTCCCAGAGTCGCTTACGCCTGAATACGAGATTCCGACTGAGGTTGATGTTATGGAAGGCTTTACGGAGCTGGCAGAGTCCGAGCTTGCTGAGTTTATCAAGACATACGGACTTGCGATGGACGCTGCGGACCTCGTCGAGTGCCAGAAGTATTTTAGGAGCGAAAACCGCCAGCCGACGATTACAGAAATCCGCATGATCGACACTTACTGGTCGGATCACTGCAGACATACGACGTTTAACACGACGATTGACAAGGTAACGTTTACCGATGATGAGGATGGAATGCTGGCGGCGGCTTACGACCGCTACCTCGCAATCAGAAAGTCGCTAGGACGCACCAAGCCGATTAACCTCATGGATATCGGCACGATTGCGGCGAAGTACCTCAAGTCAAAGGGCAAGCTTGATAAGCTCGACGAATCCGAAGAAATCAACGCTTGTACGGTCAAGATCAAGGTTGAGCACGACGGCAAGGAGGAAGATTGGCTTCTTCTCTTCAAGAACGAGACGCATAACCATCCGACAGAAATTGAGCCGTTTGGTGGTGCAGCTACTTGCATAGGCGGTGCAATTCGCGACCCGCTTTCAGGACGTTCATATGTATACGGAGCTATGAGAATCACAGGCGCAGGCGACCCGCTCGCGCCAGTTAGCGAGACGCTTCCTGGCAAGCTTCCGCAAAGAAAGCTCGTTACCACAGCTGCAGCGGGCTATAGTTCATATGGCAATCAGATTGGACTTGCGACTGGGCAGGTTGACGAAATATACCATCCTGGATATATCGCAAAGCACATGGAAGTCGGCGCAGTCGTTGGTGCTGCTCCAGCAGAGAATGTGGTTAGAGAGACTCCAGCTGCAGGCGACAAGGTAATACTCCTGGGTGGCAAGACTGGCAGAGACGGCTGCGGCGGTGCCACAGGCTCATCCAAGAAGCACGACAGCTCGTCGCTTGAGAATTGCGGTGCCGAGGTTCAGAAGGGTAATGCTCCAGAGGAAAGAAAGCTTCAGAGATTATTTAGGAATCCAGTAGCATCCAAGATGATCAAGCGTTGCAATGACTTCGGTGCAGGCGGCGTTTCCGTAGCAGTTGGAGAGCTCGCAGACGGACTTAAGATTGACCTCAACCGCGTACCGAAGAAATACGAGGGACTTGACGGCACTGAGCTTGCAATCAGCGAATCTCAGGAGAGAATGGCAGTTGTCGTAACCGCAGCTGATGCAGAGAAATTCAAACAGCTCGCAGAGGCAGAAAACCTCGAAGCGACTATAATCGCTGAAGTTACTGAGGAGCCTCGCCTCGTGATGTCATGGAACGGCAAGACGATTGTTGACCTTTCCAGAGCGTTCCTCGATTCCAACGGAGCCGAGAAGCATATAGAAATAGTAGCCCCGAAGGCTATGGAATACGAAAAAGAACAGAATAAGGCATCTCTCAAGGAAAGATTCGTAAGCGTTGCTACGGACCTCAATTGCTGCTCGAAGCGCGGTCTTTCTGAGAGATTTGACTCGACCATCGGTGCGGGTTCGGTCCTCATGCCATTCGGTGGCAAGTACCAGAGAACGCCGTCTCAGGCTATGGTGCATAAGATTCCAGTGGAAAAGGGCGACACGACTACGGTCAGCATGATGGCTTGGGGCTATAACCCATATATCACAGAAAAGAGCCCATACCACGGCGCATACCTTGCAGTTGTAGAATCTATTTGTAAGCTTGCGGCGACGGGTTCTGGCCTCGACGATATTTATCTCTCGTTCCAAGAGTATTTTGAGAAGCTTGAGGATAAGCCAGAGCGCTGGGGCAAGCCATTTGCGGCACTTCTTGGAGCACTCGACGCGCAGGTCGGCATGGAAGCTGCTGCTATCGGAGGCAAGGACTCCATGAGCGGTTCGTTTGAGGACATCCACGTTCCACCGACACTCATTTCCTTTGCTTGCACGACGGGAAGCATCGACTGCGTTGTTTCGCCAGAGTTCAAGGAAGCAGGCAATTACGTTTATCTGCTGAAGCCAGAGACTAACGCAAACGGCTTGCCAGATTGTGCTTCCGTCAGAAAGAATATAGAGAAAGTCAATAAACTCATCAAGAAGGGCATCGTCAAGGCTGCGTGGACGCCAGGAATGGGCGGAGTAGCTGAGGCTCTCATCAAGATGATAATCGGCAATAGAATCGGTATCGACCTTGGCTATGATGTAGATGTTGACGAGCTCTTCAGATATAACTACGGCGCATTTGTGCTCGAATCCGCGGAAGAAATCGCAGGGGCTACGCTCATCGGCAAGACCTGCTCCGACTTCGTGATCACAAAGCAGGAAGATTTGATCGATATGCTCGACATCCTCGATTTGTTTGAGAAGAAGCTTGAGCCCGTATATCCTTGCAACCTCGAGAGAATGGATAGGATGATAAACACGGTTTCCTACAGGAAGCCAGTGGAGTTTGCGCATACCATCAAGATTGCAAAGCCAAAGGCTCTGATTCCGGTGTTCCCAGGCACCAACTGCGAGTACGATTCGGCCAAGGCTTTCGAGAGAGCTGGGGCAGAGGCAGAAATCTTCGTTATAAACAACCTCACTCCGTCGGCTGTCGCTAAGTCAGTAGAAGTTTTCGCTGAGAAAATCAAGGAATCCCAGATGATCTTCATTCCTGGCGGCTTCTCTGGCGGCGACGAACCGGATGGCTCTGGCAAGCTCATCACGGCATTCTTCCGCAACCCAGAAATCAAGGAAGCGGTAACCGAGCTCTTAGAGGAGAGAGACGGCCTCATGGCTGGTATTTGCAACGGTTTCCAAGCGCTCATCAAGTTAGGACTCGTGCCTTATGGCAAGATTATCGACACGGATGAGACCTGCCCAACGCTCACATACAACAGAATCGGACGCCACCAGTCAAAGCTCGTTAGAACCAGAATCGCATCCAACAAATCGCCTTGGCTTGCAAATACGGAAGTTGGAGACATATATACGGTTCCGATTTCTCACGGCGAGGGCAGATTCATCTGCGATACGGCCCTGCTTCAGAAGCTTGCTGAGAACGGACAAATCATCACGCAATATGTGGACCTCAGTTCCAATCCGTCCGACAAGATTCAGTACAACCCGAACGGTTCCGACTGGGCTGTCGAGGGCATAGTTTCGCCAGACGGCAGAGTCCTCGGCAAGATGGGACACTCCGAGAGAATCGGCAGCGGCCTCTACCAGAACGTGCCAGGCAAATTCGACATGAAGATGTTCGAATCCGCGGTGCAGTACTTCAAATAAAATAAATTATACAGATAGAATCGAGCAGAAACTTTACGAAGCGCTGCTCGATTTTTTTATTGCAGGATGATGCTGAACTATAAATATGACCCAAAGGAAGTTGACATGTTCGATACATCGCACATTGAGCCAAACTCTAGAATTGAGAAAGAAATTGACAAAACGGCATTCGAAAGGATGTCGTTTTTTTCTTGAATATGGGGCGAGAAAGTGGTACAATAAGATGTTAAATATACAGATGAAAGGAAAGTGCTAAATTATAGTACGAATAATGCGGTTAAACGCATAAATCAGGTACAAAGATAGTATTAGGGTAAAATTATGGATCAGAAATTAAAAGTTGGAATTTTGGGTGCGACAGGCATGGTAGGACAGCGTTTTATCTCGCTTCTTGAGAACCATCCGTGGTTCGAGGTTGTAACACTTGCAGCGAGCAGCCGCAGCGCAGGACAGACCTACGAGATGGCAGTTGAGGGAAGATGGAAGATGGACACACCGATTCCTGAGCGCGTTAAGAATATAGTTTTGATGAACGTAAACGAAGTTGAGAAGGTTGCGGCTACGGTTGATTTTGTCTTCAGCGCAGTTGACATGACGAAGGAAGAAATCAGGGCAATCGAGGAAGCCTACGCAAAGACGGAGACTCCAGTGGTTTCCAACAACAGCGCACACCGCTGGACGCCAGACGTTCCAATGGTTATCCCAGAGATTAACCCGCAGCACTTCGATGTTATCGAGCACCAGAAGAAGAGACTGGGCACAACTCGCGGATTCATCGCAGTCAAGCCAAATTGCTCCATCCAGAGCTATGTTCCAGCACTTGAGGCATGGAAGGAATTCGAGCCGTATGAGTGCGTAATCACGACTTATCAGGCGATTTCCGGTGCAGGCAAGAACTTTGAATCTTGGCCAGAGATGGTAGAAAACATCATTCCTTACATCGGCGGAGAAGAAGAAAAGAGCGAGCAGGAGCCGCTTAAGATTTGGGGACATATCGAAAATGGGCAGATTGTCAAGGCTGAGGAACCGAAGATTACTTGCCAGTGCATCCGTGTGCCAGTTCTTAACGGTCATACGGCAGCGGCTTTCGTCAAGTTCAGAAAGAATCCAACCAAGGAACAGCTCATCGAAAAGCTCGAAAGCTACAAGGGACTTCCACAGGAGAAAAAGCTTCCTATGGCACCTGAGCAGTTCATCAAATACTTTACTGAGGACGACCATCCGCAGGTAAAGGCAGACGTTGACCGCGACAAGGGCATGGGCATCTCAATCGGCAGAGTTAGACAGGACAGCGTTTATGACTACAAGTTCGTTGGACTTTCGCACAACACGATTAGAGGAGCTGCAGGTGGCGCAATCCTCTGTGCAGAGACCCTCAAGGAGCTCGGATATATTACTAAGAAGTAAGACTCGCGGTATTTTGGAGAAATTTAGAAACGGAGATTTTATATGACATATTTTGAGGCGATAATCTTGGGACTCGTGCAGGGACTTGCGGAGTTCTTACCGATAAGTAGCTCGGGGCACTTGGCACTGCTGCAGAACTGGTTCGGTATCGACGAAACGAAGGTTCTGTTGTTCACGGTTTTGCTGCATGTGGGCACGCTGATTTCGGTATTTATCGTATATTGGAAGGATATTTGGGAGCTCATTGTCGAGCTTTGCATTACGATTAAGGACCTTTGCACGGGCAAGGGACTTAGATTACAGGAAAGACCTGTCAGGAAGCTCGGCGTAATGATCATAGTTGCAACGATTCCGACGGCGATTATAGGACTTGTGTTTAACGATTTCTTTGATTCGCTGTATACATCGGTCATTCCAATCGGCGTAGGGCTTATAATCACTGGATTCTTGCTCCTGATTGCTGAGAGAATGAACGCGGGAAATAGAACGATTGAGAAAATGAATCTTCGCAATGCGATTTTTATCGGCTGCGTGCAGGGCGTTGCAATCTGCCCAGGAATTTCTCGTTCGGGCTCGACGCTCTTCGGAAGCCTTGTTTGCAACCTTGACAGGAAGTTTGCAGTCAAGTTCGTGTTCCTGATTTCGATTCCGTCGATTCTGGGGTCGGCAATTCTGGAGGCTCCAGAGGCAATCAAGGCTGGCGTTAGCGCAGCGGAAATTGGACCTGTTCTCGTAGGCATGGTAGTTGCAGCTATCGCGGGACTTGCAGCAATCAAGGGCATGATCAAAATCGTGCAGGACAAGAAGCTCATTTGGTTCTCATATTATGTGTGGATTTTGGGCGCAATCGTAGTTCTCATCGGGATTATTGGCAAGTAAGTTTTTGATTTTATTGAAAAGTTAAGGTAAGTTAGATTTATTTGACGGGGTAAAAATGGCAGAAACGAAACGTGGACCAGGCAGACCTCCTGGTTCAAAGAACAAGACAACTAAAGATTCGGCTAGTTCGGCAGGCAAATCTGCTAGCACAGGCAAGTCTGGCACGGGCAGCAGAGCCAAGGAGAAGGCGCAGGAGATTCAGGCAAAGAAAAAGGCTGATAAGCGTGTAATCGACGAAATTTGGGCGATTATAACCATTGCTATCGGTGCGTTTTTGATTGTTGCAACGTTTACTTCAGGCGCTGGCAAGGTTGGAGAGATGATTGGCGAGACGCTGAAGGGTATATTCGGGCACATGGCTTATGTCTTGCCGTTTTATCTAATTCTCTTCGGCGTGCTTTTGTTTGCGAGAAAGACCAGCCATTTCACCATCAAGACGGTTGGACTTTTGCTTCTGACACTGCTCATGATGTGCACGCTTAACTCGATGAGGTACGTGGACGAGAGCAAATTGACGCTCACTTGGGAAATCATGAAGGGCTTCTACACGAGCGGAACGACGCTGGCGGATGGTGGATTCCTCGGCATGATTTTGGCAACGCTTTTGATAAAGTGGTTCGGCAAGGCAGGGTGCATCATATTCACGCTCGTCGCGATGTTTATATGCTTGCTCTTGATTATAAATACGCCGGTTTCGAGATTTTTCGAGAAAATCGGTGACAAGATTGAAGAAAGAAAGCTCATCAAGCAGCATGCGCACCTTGATATGGACACGCAAGATGCACAGGGCGTGCAGGTTGCGATGAATACGGATGCAATGAAGGCTTCGGGTGCTTCGAGATATCCGAGCCCGTATTCGAATGCTCAGAGTGCTCCGAAGTATCCACAGATCGAGGCATATACTCCTGCGAGCGGCTCAGGGCAGTCTGTTCCTCAGATTACGCCGCCAGCTATGCCAGCTCAAGGGCAAAACTCTGGCTTTGCATCGACATCTTCGCAGGCGCAGGCGTCTGGCTTCAGCTATGGCGCTCAACAAGGACAAGTATCGGGGCAAGCACAGGCTCAGCAACCGCAGACTACAGCGCAAGGCGTACAGGCTCCGAAGCTCAATGAAGCCGAGCCACCGCGCAAATTCAGCAGCAGATTCAACTTCTTCGGCAAGAAAAATGCAGATTCTGATGTTCAGCCAGTAGAAAAGAACAGCGTGCTTAGATATATGAAGGATGATGCGCTCTTTGATAGAAGCGAGAGTGGAACTTATGGTCTGGAGGCAGGAAGACACGCGGAGTATGGATTTGGCTTAGATGGCGGAAACGCGCAGGTTGCGGGTTCTGCAGCTGGAACTGGTCTTGGAACGGGCACAGGTATCGGCGTATCGACAGGTCTTAGTGCTGCTAATGCAGGTGTGCAAACAGGTCTTGGACTTGGCTCAGCAGCTGCAGGTATGGGACTCGGAGCTACAGGCATGGGAGCAGGCACAGGACTCGGCGCGGCGGCAACGGCAGCTGGAGCTACCAAGAAGGCCGCACCTAAGCAAGCTCCAGGAACCCCTGACAAAGAGCAGCCGGAGAAGATAAGCAACAAGGAAGCTCGCGAGGCCATGCTCACAGCTGAAGAAATAAACACGGAGAAGACTCCGGAGAAATACAAGAAACCGTCAGTTGATCTGCTTGACATGCCAGCTGCGAAGGGACGCACGAATACAAGCCTCCTTGAGCAGAAGGCGATGAAGCTTGAGGAAACGCTCAAGAACTTCCACGTAGATGCGAGAGTTATCAACGTAACGCAGGGTCCAACGATTACTCGTTACGAGGTTCAACCGGCAGTTGGCGTCAGTGTAAAAAAAATCGTCAGCCTTTCCGATGACATTGCGCTTAACCTCGAGGCTCGCTCAATCAGAATCGAGGCACCGATTCCGGGCAAGTCAGCAGTCGGCATAGAGGTAGAAAACGACTCTGTGACTATGGTCAAGATAAGAGAAATCATTGACTCAGACGCGTTCAAGAACAGCAAGTCGAAGATTACATTTGCGGTCGGCAAAGACATCAGTGGAAACGCAATCGTGGCTGACCTCAAGTCCATGCCGCACTTACTGATTGCAGGTTCTACAGGCTCTGGCAAGTCGGTTTGCATCAACAGCATAATTACAAGCTTTATATATAAGGCAAATCCAGACGAGGTCAAGCTGATTTTAGTTGACCCGAAGGTCGTAGAACTTGGCAATTACAACGGAATACCGCATTTGATGATTCCTGTTGTGACCGATCCAACGAAGGCCGCAGCGGCTCTTAACTGGGCGGTCGCAGAGATGACCGATAGGTACAAGAAATTCGCGGAGGAAGGCGTTAGAGACCTTGAATCCTATAACGAGTATGTTCGTGCAAACGGCGAAGAAGACAAGGCTATGCCACAGGTTGTAATCATCATTGACGAGCTTGCTGACCTCATGATGGCAGCACCTTCGCAGATAGAAGAATCGATCTGCCGTCTGGCGCAGATGGCACGTGCTGCGGGTATGCATTTGATTGTTGCAACCCAGAGACCGTCTGTAGACGTAATCACAGGCGTAATCAAGGCGAATATCCCGTCGAGGATTGCATTTGCTGTGTCCTCACAGGTTGACTCAAGAACTATTCTTGACATGCAGGGCGCAGAGAAGCTCGTCGGCAAGGGCGATATGCTCTTTAACCCGATGGGAATGGGCAAGCCGATTCGTGTCCAAGGCACGTTCATATCCGATAACGAAGTCCACAAGGTTATTGAATATGTCAAGGGTCAGGCTGGATCTGCAGAATATAACGAAGAGGTTCTTACTCGTATCGAACGCACGAATGCCAAGGAAAGTGACGAGGACACGGATGAGTTGCTTCCAGATGCTATTGACCTTGTTGTCAGCAGTGGACAGGCTTCGGTTTCCATGCTTCAGAGGCGCTTCAGAATCGGCTACAACAGGGCGGCCCGTATCGTTGACATGATGGAAGCCCGCGGAATCATCGGACCGCAGGACGGAAGCCGTCCACGCCAAGTTCTCATGACTCCAGATGAACTGGAAGTGATGAAAAACGGCGTGCAGGAGGAAATCCCTCTTGACACAGACATAAACAACGAGCCAAACGCAGCTGATGATGGCTTTGATTCAGGTTCAAACGAAATATTATAAAGGAAAAATTTAATGAAAGTATTTATTGAAACACTTGGGTGTCCAAAGAACTTCAACGATACCCAGGTAGCAAAAGGATTTTTGATAGGAGCGGGGATTGAGCTCGCAGATTCGCCAGAGGATGCGGACATCATAATGGTAAATACCTGCGGATTCATCAACGACGCCAAGAGAGAATCCATAGAGAGAATATTTGACTTTGCTCAGTATAAGGATGATGGCAAGAAACTGGTTGTTTCTGGCTGCCTTTCGCAAAGATATGCGAAGGATCTGGCTGATGAGATGCCGGAAGTCGATTGCTTCCTCGGAGTAAACGACTACGAGAAACTCCCAGAGATATTGAAAAACCTAGGGGGAGAAAGAATTTGCACGAGCGGACGTTATGAGGATATTTTGCCGAGACTCGAAAGGGTGCTTGACGATAATCTGTTCTCGTCAACTCTCAAAATCGCAGAAGGATGCAACAATAGATGCGCATATTGCGTCATTCCATCCATCAGAGGAGGCTTCCGAAGCAAGAAAATGGAGGATGTAATCGCTGAGGCAAAGGAACTCGCCGAGGCTGGTTGCAAGGAGCTCATTCTCATCGCGCAGGATGTCACGAACTACGGCATTGACTTATACGGCGAGTACAAGCTTGCTGCGCTGCTCACGGAGCTTTGCAAAATCGACGGAATCCAGTGGATTAGGCTCATGTATTGCTACGAGGATAGAATCACGGACGAGCTCATCGATGTGATTGCTCGCGAGCCGAAGATTTGCCACTACATTGATATTCCGATTCAGCATGCGTCGGATGCGGTTCTGAAGGGCATGAGACGCCGCTCGACGGAGGATTCCATCAAGAACACAATCAAAAGACTAAAGGATAAAGTTCCTGATATTCACATCAGAACGACTTTGATAGTTGGATTCCCGGGCGAGAGCGAGGAAGATTACGAGACGCTGTACGATTTCGTCGGTGAGATGAAGTTCGCAAGGCTCGGAGTTTTCGCTTATTCTCAGGAGGAAGGCACGCCAGCTGGCGAGATGGAAAACCAGATTGACGAGGAAATCAAGCAGGAGAGGCTTGATGCTATCATGCGCGAGCAACTCGAAATCTCGCTTGAGCTAAACAAGTCGAAGATTGGCTCAGTTCTCGAAGTTCTCGTTGAGGAGGAAGATGAGGATGGTAGCTACATCGGAAGAAGCAGATTTGATGCTCCTGAGATTGATAATTCGGTCATCTTTACATCTGACAGGAAGCTTAACCCTGGAGATATCGTAAATGTTGAGATAAAGGATGCATTTGACTATGACCTCGTCGGGGTTATGGTCTAATTGAATATGTAAATCAGAAAATAATTTTATTACTAAATCTAAGGGTTTTCCTTGGAGACAGGAGGTTTTTGGATGAATTTACCTAACAAATTGACGGTTGGAAGAGTTATCGCGGTGCCGTTTTTCATTGCGGCATACATGACGGGGCATTATCTAATTGCGTTCGTCCTCTTCATCTTGGCATCGCTGACGGACATGCTTGACGGCAAAATCGCGAGGAAGTATAACCTCGTTACGAACTTTGGCAAGATCATGGATCCGCTGGCTGACAAGATTCTCGTTTACTCGGCGTTTTGCCTGATGATTCCAGAATATGTGCCGGGCTGGATGCTGATTATAATTTTGGCTCGTGAGTTCACAATCGCTGGAATGAGAACGGTGGCAGCATCTGAGGGTATCGTAATTGCGGCTGCTATGAGTGGCAAGATCAAGACAGTGCTTCAGATGATTGCGGTTCCAATGCTTTTGCTCATTCCGGTACTTGGCGGCGTTGCTGGTACTGATTTGCTTGCGGCTGGCGGGGCATTCGCTGGATATTACTATGTGGCTTATGCTTTCCTGTGGGCGAGCCTCATCATGACGATTTACTCGGGCATTGAGTACGTTATGAAGAACAAGAGCGTATTCTCAATGTAGGGGGCGCGCACGATGAAAACGGCAATACTTACTGTCGGGACGGAGATTCTGTTCGGGCAGGTTGTGAATACGAATGCGGCCTTCCTGTCGAAGGAGCTGCAGGATATCGGCTATGACGTCATGTATCATTATACAGTGGGAGATAACCCGGGCAGACTGGCTGATTTACTGGAAATTGCATATAGAGACTGCGATTTGGTAATAACTACGGGCGGACTCGGGCCTACGCAGGACGACCTCACAAAGGAAGTAATCGCAAAGTATTTCGGCGAGGAGATTAAGTGCCGCGAAGATGTTCTTGACTGGCTGCACCAGACCTTCCAGAGGGCAGGCTATCGCTGGACGGAGAACAACGAGAAACAGGCTTATTTCCCAGAAAATGCAGTGATTTTGAACAACCCTGGCGGGACAGCGCCTGGATTTTTGCTCAAGAAAGAGGGCAAGATGATTGCTTCGCTTCCTGGACCTCCGCGCGAGATGACCGCGATGTGGGAGAATGAACTCAAGCCAAAGCTCATGGCGGAGAAGGACAGTGTAATCTATTATAAAATTGTAAGAACGTTTGCACTCGGTGAATCGAGCATGGAAACGATTTTGCTGCCACTGATTGACGGGCAGAGCGATCCGACGATTGCGACATACGCGAAGGAAGGCGAGTGCTCTCTTAGGATTACGTCCAAGAGAAAGACCCTCGAGGAAGCAAAGGCTGCGGTTGAGGAGATGCTCGGCAAGGTCGAGGAACTCATCGGCAAGTATATTTACAGCACTGATGACGAGGATTTGATCGATGTTGTCGGGAAGCTTTTGATTGAGAAAAATGTCAGCATTTCCTGTGCGGAATCCTGCACTGGCGGGCTGCTGGCAAAGTCACTGACCGATGTTCCTGGGATTTCTGCGGTGTTTGACCGTGGGCTTACGACGTATTCGTGGAAAGCGAAGATGGACGAGCTCGGAGTCAAGCTTGAAACACTGGAGAAATACACGGCTGAGAGCGCTGAGGTTGCCAGAGAAATGGTTGACGGGCTTTACGCTCGCACCGGCTCAGACATTTGCATTGCGATAACCGGCGTTGCAGGACCTGATAACATTGACGAGGCAAGACCTGCAGGGCTCGCGTATATCGGAGTTTCGTACAAGGGCGAGACGAAGGTTGTCAAGACGCAGCACAGGAATGTTTCGAGAAAATACAATCGAAATTATATGTTGCTCGTGATGCTCAACGAGATTTATAAATTGGTGAAGTAAGAACGTCTGCAGGATGGAAATTTTACTGGAAGTGAAGGCTGAACATGGCTGAGAATTGCTTGAAGAAAAGAATCACTCTGGCGGATGCCGAGCGTTTATATAAGGAATACGACACGCCGCCGCACGTAATCAGGCATTGCAAGGCGGTTGCTTGGTGTGCGCTGACGATTGCGCGTGAGCTAAATAAATGCGGCTATAGCCTTGATTTGGAGCTTGTGGAGGGCGCTGGACTCGTGCATGATGTTGCTAGGACCAGCCCGAGGCATTGGGATGTGATGGCTGATAAGCTGGCGGAGATGGGATACCCAGACGAGTCGGCGATTGTTCGCGTGCATATGGAGCCAGGCGAGTATAATGACCTTGCGCACATAACCGAGACAGACATGGTTAAACTCGGCGACAGGCTAGTCAAGGAAGACCAGTACGTCGGCATCGACGAGAGATTCGACTATATCATTGAGAAAGCGAAGAAGTACGGTGCCCTCGAGTTCGACGAAATCATGGTAAACAAGCATAAGATGCAGGTTTTGCTGGACGAAATCGAGGCGGCGATTGGTTGCACGATTGATTCGCTGTTTGAAAATTAGGCTCAAATATAGGATTCACTACCATAATAAAATATAATTTAGAAAATTTTAGAAATTCTACTTGACAAATCCAGAAATTAGTATATCATTGTAAATAAATACCACATCTTTTCATCAAATTTTATCGAAAAAATGCTTGACCTGAAGAACAAAATAGGTTATTATAAGAACAAGAGAACAAATGTTCGGTTTTCGGAGGGACAGAAAATGAGCGTAAACAACACAATGAGCGACAAGGATAAGGCTTTAGAAGCCGCAATGGCACAAATTCAGAAACAATTCGGCAAGGGTTCGATTATGAAACTCGGCGACGATACGGCACATATGAATATCGATGCAATTTCGACAGGCTCCATCAGCCTTGACATTGCAACGGGTATCGGTGGCGTGCCGAAGGGCAGAATTGTAGAGGTCTACGGACCAGAATCATCAGGAAAGACAACATTAACATTACATATTATAGCTGAGACGCAGAAGGCAGGCGGCAAGGCTGCGTTCATCGACGCAGAGCACGCACTTGATCCAATCTACGCGAAGAATCTCGGAGTGAATGTAAATGAGCTCCTCGTTTCACAGCCGGATACAGGCGAGCAGGCATTGGAGATCTGCGACATGCTCGTTCGTAGCGGTGCGCTTGACGTCGTGGTAATCGACTCAGTAGCCGCACTCGTACCTAAGGCAGAGATCCAGGGCGAGATGGGCGATTCGCACGTAGGTTTGCAGGCGAGACTCATGTCGCAGGCACTCCGTAAGATTACAGGTACGGTTAACAAGTCGAACACATGCGTTATCTTCATCAACCAGCTCAGAGAGAAGGTTGGCGTTATGTTCGGCAACCCAGAGGTTACGACTGGCGGACGTGCGCTGAAGTTCTACTCGTCAATGAGACTCGACGTTAGAAGAATCGAGAGCATCAAGTCTGGAGACGGCGTTATCGGCAACAGAACGAGAGTTAAGGTAGTTAAGAACAAGGTGGCTCCGCCATTCAAGCAGGCAGAGTTCGATATCATGTACGGCGAGGGCATTTCCAAGGCTGGAGATATTCTCGACTGTGCAGTTGAGGCTAAGCTTCTCGAGAAGGCTGGATCTTGGTACAGCTTCGAAGGCGAGAGAGTCGGACAGGGCAGAGAGAATGTCAAGATTTATCTCAACGAACATCCGGAAGTAATGGATAAGTTAGAGGGCATGCTCCTTGACCAGATTAGAAACGACGGACAGGATGAGAGCAAGGAACCGGAGATTTCAGAATCCGAAATCTCTGAAATCATGGACATGTTCGTAGACGAAGACGGCGTAATCCTCGAAGAATAAATAAAAAACGTTAATCGTCGCATCTAACTGTAAATAAATTGTGCCAACGAAAAAAACGTAGATTTGATACGGAAATTTTGCTGAAAATGCTTGACTTTTGGGGGATTGAGTGATAATATATCTGAGTTGAGCCGCGCAGACTAGGTTTGTAAGCGCCGAATAATACGTTTCGGACACCTACAATGGCGAGACTGGATAGAGGAGGAACATATTAAATG
>CAVEOR010000004.1:0-1142 GCA_963617285.1 Anaerovoracaceae bacterium
TTCTCGGCGGTGTATTCCATGTCCTCGATGGTGCTGAATTCCGAGAAGCTGAAGCGGATGGCGCCTTCGATTTCTTTCGGTCTGAGGCCCATGGCGTTCAGCACGTGGGAGCCCTTGGCGGACGAGTGGTTCGACGCGCAAGCCGAGCCCGTCGAAACATAGATGCCATCCTGCTCAAGCGTGTGCAGGATGACCTCTCCGCGTGTCCCCAGAAACGAGACATTCAGAACCGACGGACACGCGGACTCGTCCGCCGGGCTGTTAACCCTGATATCAGGAATCTCCGCCTCGATTGCCCCGAGCAGGTACTCCCGAGCCGCTCTCATGCTCTCGACTCTCGCCTCGAAGTTTGCACTCGCAAGCTCCGCGGCTCTCCCGAATCCCACGATTCCCGGCACATTCTCAGTACCCGAGCGCATGTGCCGTTCCTGCCCGCCTCCGAGCATGAACGCCGGCAGGTTCCGACCCTTGCGAACGTAAAGGGCGCCCATGCCCTTCGGCCCGTGGATCTTATGCGCACTCGCCGAAACGAAGTCAACGCCTCTATATTCTCCTGCCAGGCTCACAGGGATCTTCCCGAAAGCCTGTACGCAGTCCGAGTGCAGCCAGATGTCCGTCCCGTGTGCCTTGTTATATTCATCTTTTATCTTAGCGATTTCTGGAATCGGCATTATCGTCCCAGTCTCGTTATTTACGCCCATTATCGAAATCAGAATCGTGTCATCCGTAATTGCGCTCTTCAGCTGCTCCATATCGAGCTGGCATTTGCCGTCAACACCGATATATTCGACCTCGTAACCCATCCGCTCAAGCTTCGCAGCTGGCTCCAGAATCGCTGGATGCTCAACCGCTGACACGATTATCTTCTTGCCTGTGCGCCTCTTCGCTTCGGCGGCCCCGAACAACACAGTGTTGTCCGACTCGGTGCCGCAGGCCGTGAAGTAAATCTCGTCGTCGGCCGCCCCGAGCGCTCGAGCAATCGAATGGCGCGCGGTCTTGACTTCCTTCTCCGCCGCAAGCCCTACCGAATGCAGCGACGACGGGTTGCCGTAACACTCCTTCGCCACCCGATACATAGCCTCCGTAACCTCGTCATACTGCCGCGTCGTCGCACTGTTGTCGAGATACACTATTCTCTTTTC
>CAVEOR010000004.1:1273-23805 GCA_963617285.1 Anaerovoracaceae bacterium
CACTCTTCACTCTTCCTCGGTAGGCATCCCCGTGAACACGTTCATCCACTTCTTGGAATAATACCTGAAATAGCAAATGAACAGCTTCAGCAAATCCGCCACCGCAACGATTGCCATTGCCCAGTGCAGCGGCAAATCGAACACGAGCACACTGATATAAGCCAGCGGCACCTGCATCCCCATGTTGAACGCAACGTCCACATACATGCAGAACAGCGTGTCCCCGCCAGGTCTGAATATCGCGCAAATCATCATATACGCTAACATCTTCGGCGTCATCGCAATCGCATAGACGAGTAAAGCCTTCATCAGCATGTCCGTCGTCTCTGGCGCGAAGTTATATATGTTCGCAATCGGCTCCCTCATCAAAATAATCACAGCCGTCATGACCACGTTGAGTATCCAAGTAATCTTCAGCACATTCCTGCTATATTGATACGTCCGCTCCTTCTTGCCCTGTCCGAGCACCTCGCCGAGAAGCGCCGCTGAAGCGTTCCCCAGTCCAAAGTACACCGTCTGGAAGAAGTCCGTAACCGTCATCGCAACCTGAGATACCGCAAAGGCCGCCGCACTGATTTTGCCATAAGCCGCGAAGATACACGAGACGGATATCGCCCAGAACCCTTCCGTGATGATGACAGGAATCGCCGTCTTCATCACATTGACAAACAGCGTGCGCGAATAAGCCGTGAGCTCCTTGATATGAGCCTTCAGCGGATATTCCTTCCTCAAATATACGGACAAATGCATCGCCACACACTCAACCACACGAGCGATAAGCGTTGCAATCGCCGCACCCTCAACTCCGAGCTCCGGGAAGCCGAACTTGCCGTAAATCAGCAAATAGTTAAAGCAAATATTGATCAAAATCGCGCAGGCATTGATGATGGTAGGAACCTTGACATCCTGAATCGCCCTCGAATTGTACGAGATGACGAAGGTAAGCCCCGCGAAAATATATGAAAATACGGCAATCCTGATGTACTTCACTCCGAGCTCGATAACCTCGGGCTCATCCGAGAAAAGCGCAATGAGATGCGGCGCCGCAAAATATACGAAAATAATTGCTGGTACGGCAAGCACTATGCAAACCGTATAGTCTATGCCTATGATCTTTCGGAGGCTCGCGATGTCCCTGATTCCCCAATACTGAACCGCATGGACCGCCGCCCCGCTGAAAACGCCGAAGAGCACGACCCCGAAGATGAAATACACCTGGTTCGCAGCACCGACCGCGGCGAGGGCGTTTTCTCCGACCTTGCCTACCATTATGGTATCCGCTAGATTCAGCGTAACCGCGATTACCTGCTGCAGGACCATGGGAATTCCCACGACCATAAGCTTCTTATAAAATTCTCTGTTAACTGTCTTGATGTTCTCCATTTCCCTCTTGAAAATCTCCCGAATTTTATACAATTTACCGAGAAAAACCCAAAATTTCTCCTAATAAAACGCAAATATGGGAGCAGATAAAATCTGCCCCCAACTCGTAACAAATTGTTCGCACGTCGTCACATGCAAATTACTTCGCGTAGTCGACCGCTCTGGTTTCTCTAACGACATTGACCTTAATCTGACCTGGGTATTCAAGTTCAGACTCGATCTTCTTGGAAATATCCCTTGCAAGCAATGCGATATCGTCGTCGTTGACTTCTTCAGGCTTAGCGATGATTCTGATCTCTCTGCCCGCCTGGATAGCGAAGGATTTCTCAACGCCCGGAGTGGTGTTCGCGATCTCCTCAAGCTTCTCGAGTCTCTTGATATAAGCGTCCAGAGTCTCGCGTCTTGCACCCGGTCTTGCCGCCGAAAGAGCGTCCGCAGCTGCAATCAGTACAGCCTCCATGCTCTTTGGTTCGTAATCGCCGTGGTGAGCCGCCATGCCGTTGATAACAGCCTCGGATTCCTTGTACTTGCGCAGGATTTCGATACCGATATCTACGTGCGTGCCCTCGTACTCGTGGTCGAGTGCCTTGCCGATATCGTGGAGAAGACCCGCACGCTTAGCAAGCTTAACATCCAGCCCCAGCTCTCCAGCCATGAGACCCGCAAGCTGCGCAACCTCAATGGAGTGCTTGAGCACGTTCTGACCATAGGATGTACGATATTTCAGGCGACCGAGAATCTTGATAAGTTCTGGATGGATGTTGTGAATTCCAACCTCGAACGTTGCCTGCTCGCCTTCTTCTTTGATGATCGAATTGACTTCCTTGGTTGCCTTCTCGACCATTTCTTCGATTCTAGCTGGATGGATACGGCCGTCAACGATGAGCTTCTCGAGGGCGACGCGAGCGATTTCTCTGCGAACCGGGTCAAATCCCGACAGGATAACCGCCTCCGGCGTGTCGTCGATGATGAGTTCAACGCCCGTGAGCGTCTCGATAGCTCTGATGTTTCTGCCCTCACGGCCGATGATTCTACCCTTCATCTCGTCGTTCGGCAACGAAACAACCGATACCGTGCTCTCGGCAACGTGGTCAGCAGCGCATCTTTGAATTGCACCGGTTATGATGTTCTTCGCTTTCTTGTCCGCTTCCTCCTTTGCCTTGCTCTCGATATCCTTAATCATGATGGATGCGTCGTGCCTTACTTCCTTCTCAATGCTGGAAAGAAGCACGGACTTAGCCTCCTCAATCGTATAGCCTGAGATTCTCTCCAACTCTTCCAATTGCTTGGAGATCACCTCATCAAGGTTTTTCTGTTTGTTTATCAGTGATTGTTCTTTTTGTGTAATGCTCTCTTCTTTTCTCTCTACGTTTTCGATTTTTTTGTCAAGTGACTCTTCTTTTTGTATAAGTCTGCGTTCGGAACGCTGGAGCTCTGAACGTCTGTCGCGAGCGTCCTTCTCGGCGTCGCTCCTGATTCTGTGAGCTTCTTCCTTCGCTTCCAAAATCGCTTCTTTTTTCATGTTTTCGGATTTGTTCTCAGCATCTAAAATTAGATTCTTCGCCTTCTGCTCGGCACTGCCAATGGCCTTCTCACCGACCGACTTGCGATAAATATATCCGATCAACGCACCTATTGCAAGCGCAACAACTGCGACGATAATTGGTATTATAATTTCTGTCACTTTAGCACCTCCTTTTCATAAAAATTTTCGTAAAACTACGTATATATTTGCGATGTTCTATCAAAAAAAATTTGCATTACATAATTAAAACTTGATATATCCATACAAAATATATTATAATAGGAAAGTAACCAAAATGTCAAGGTAGATAAGGGGTAGAAATGAACAAAATTTTCGATCCGCTGCGAAATGCGGACAAATTCATATTCATAATAGTCGCAATTTTGGGTGTTCTGAGTCTGCTCATGCTGGAAAGTACGGTTTACGACGACGGCATCGTGCTGTTTGGCACGGCGGGCAGGCCGGTGTGGATTCAGGCGATTGCGTATATTCTGGGGTTCGGTGTACTCGTTTTCATCCAGCAATTCGACTATAGATTTTTCATGGGGATGGAAAAATTCCTCTACATTGCGGCGATTGTCGTTCTGCTGACCGTATATATCCCGGGACTTGGAATAGAGCAATACGGCTCCCGTGCGTGGATAAACCTCGGAGTTACAACGCTCCAGCCGTCCGAGTTCGTCAAAATCCTGTTCGTGCTGATCATGGCCGGGTATTTTTCGAGCCACAGAGACGAGCTGCACACGTTCGTCGGCGTCATCAAATCCGTGCTGTACGCGGCTCCGATCATCCTCATCGTTCTGAAGGAAGACCTCGGAAGCGCACTCGTATATATCGTAATGTGGATTTTCATGGTATTCTTCGCTGGAATAGATTACAAAATTTTCTTCCAGTCGGCACTCATCTGCCTCGCGTCGATACCTGTCATCTACAATTTCCTCGACGATTACCAAAAGGAGCGTATCGAAGCGTTCCTGCATCCAGACAATCTGAGTCTCTCGGGCAATTATCAGGTTTGGCAGTCGAAGGTTGCGATTGGCTCTGGCGGGCTGACCGGCAAGGGGCTGTTCCAAGGAACGCAAAAATCGCTGGACTTCATCCCTGTCCAGCAATCCGACTTCATATATTCGGTTGTTGTTGAGGAACTCGGCTTCCTCGGTGGCGCGTTCGTAGTTGTTCTGTACGCGCTCCTGTTCATCCGCTTCACGAAGATCATTCGCGATTCCGTTGACCTGTACGGCGCGCTGATTGTAATCGGCTTCACCGGCATGTTCTTGTTCCAGGTGTTCGAGAATATCGCGATGACGATGGGGCTCATGCCAGTAACCGGCATCACGCTCCCGCTGCTCTCTGGCGGCGGCACATCCGTAATCGCCAGCATGATCGCCATCGGCGTCATCGTCAACGTCGGCGTCAACAGCAAAGCCATCAATTTCTAAAAGAAAAGGAGTAGCGAAAGCTACTCCTTCATATTTTCTATACGTGTTGCGATTTTGTAGAAGTTCTCGGCGATGTAGGTTCTGTCCTTGAACACTACTGGAAGTCCGAGGTTCGTCGAAATGTGGATGTTCTCGTCCTCCTTGATCAGGCCGATAACCCTGTTTCTGATGCCTTTCGTTATCTCCTCCATGCTCGGCGCGAAGCCCGCATTGATGAGCTTGACGTTTATCTTGTTAATGACATAGTAGATATTCTCTACGCCCTTGGATTTCAGCACACTCGTCACGAGCTCGCTATCTCTGATCGAAGAAATCTCTGGGTTGATAACCACTACGACCTCGTCTGCGCCGCCGAGCACCATGTCCAGGCCATCATCCACTCCGGCTGAAGCGTCGAGAATCACGTAGTCGTATTTCTCGGCGAGCCTCTCGCAGAGGACTTTCGTGTGGAGCGGCGTGAGGTTGCCCTCGTCGCGTCTCGGAGATGCCGCCATGAACGAAAGTCCAGGGAACATCTTGCTCTTGATTATCGCCTGACGAATCCTGCATACTCCGCTCATCACATCGTTGACATCGTAAACGACGCTGTTCTCGAGGCCGAGATACAGGTCGAGATTGCGAAGTCCCGTGTCCATATCAATCAGGATCGTGCGCTTGCCCATCTTCGCAAACGTCGCACCCAGATTCGCGGCGAACATAGTTTTGCCCGTTCCGCCTTTTCCCGATACAATTGCAATAGTCCTACCCATCTTGCTTCTCTTCTCTCTATCTTCTCTACTAAAATTATCTCACTAAAATTCAGAATCTCCGAACTTAAAACTTCCACCTAGGAAACCTGAAATTCCACTCTCCACTCTCAACTCTTCACTCTTGAATGGAAGTTAGTTCATTGAATTCGAAAGCTCGAAGTCTCCCGTCTCCGCGTCAACCTGCAGGTACTTGCCGATTACGTCACGCGCAATCGGAGCCGCGTTCGACGAATAACCACCCTGTACGAGCAGCGCAACGACTGCGATCTTCGGGTTGTCCGCCGGCGCCATCGCAACGGTCCAAGCGAAGTTGTCGTAAGTGTCCTTATATCTATTGATATCTGACTGCGAAACCTTGCGGTCGCTCACGTTGATTAGAGCCTGGTCAACCGCATCGTTTTCCGTTGGATATGTCACAGGGTCCTTCTTCATGAGCCTCTTCATCTCTTTCTTGACCTGCGACCATGTGATGTCAGGCGCGATTGACGAGAGGTGATTCTTGACATACTTGACTTCGTTCTTCGGATTGATATAGCCGTCTCTCTGAGCCGTACCGGTCTTGCCGGCAACCTCAATCGGGAATCCCGAGAAAGTATAGGCAAGCGTACCTCTCTTGACTACTAACTTCATGCCTTCGATAACCGTCTTCAGGTCGTCCTTGTCGACGTCGATTTCGTATGAGTCTTCCTTCTTCGTCGTGCCGCTGTTCTCAATGCCCTTGACAACGCTTACCTGGTTGCGCACGCCCTCGTTTCCGAGCGTTGCGATGTAGCGAGCCATCTGAAGCGGTGTATATGCGTTATCACCTTGTCCTATCGAGATGTTGAACGCGTCACCTGTGCCCCACTCAGACTGGTTGAAATACGAGTATTTGCAAGTATCTGCGAGCGTTTCAATCTTCGAAGACTTCACGGTCGTCTGCTCCTTCAACCTCGTGATGATCTCGCCTCTGTCTGGATTTTCTTCCATCCAGCTGACGATCGTATCTATCTCTTCTCTGAACTTGTCGTCGTCCTTGGTGGTCGACTTAGGCCAGTACTTGTTTCCGCTATAGTAAAGCGCATTCCACAGCGATGTCTTCATGGAAGAAATCTTGCGCTCCTTGGATGCCAGCGGTGTCGTAACCTCGTAAAGTTCTACGCCAGTCTCTTCGCCGAGGCCGAATTCCTGAGCGACTTCCATGATTTTCTCGATGGAGATGTCGGTCGTGTAACCGAGGGAAGCACCGTTGTTCCAGTCTTTCCCCGTGCCTATACAATAAAAGTAATAGTTGCAGGAGTTCTGAATGCCGACAACCAGCGATTCCGAGCCGTGCGAACCGTAGCCGTTGTTGTAGTTACTGCAGCCGAACTTTCGTCCGCCGAGCTCGATGTAATTGCCGTCGTAAATCTGGCGGTTCGGGTTGAGCCCGCACTTGAGGGCAGTAACTGCGGTAATCGGTTTGAACGTCGAACCTGGCTGCACCGCACTGCTCGTAGCGATGTTATACAGCGGAGTTGGCGCCAGCGAATCGCGAGGATTCGTGCTCTGAACCGACTGCCAATCCTTCGTCGAAATTCCTTCTGCGAATATATTCGGATCGTAGTCTGGGTAGCTTGCCATCGCAAGCACCTGCGAAGTTTCTACATCTATTGCAACGACAGCACCCGAGCCGCAATTCGAATATTGCATGAGCTTCCTGTTGCCGTATTTGCTCTTGTAAACCGAGCCAGTCTGAACGGCCTTGATACACTTCTCGAGGCAGCTTTCGGCGTATTCCTGAAGGTCGAGGTCAATCGTCAGGTACACGTCGTTACCCGCAACTGGCTCCGTCTCGCTGATCGTGTCAACGTAGTCGCCAGCGCTGTTTACGAGGATGCTCTTGATACCGTCCGTGCCTCTGAGTTCGGATTCCATGGATGCCTCGATACCGTCCTTACCGATTAAGTCGTCCGAGCTATAGCCTTTCTCGGTGACATACTCCTCATACTGCGAATCGGAAATGCTGCCCATATAGCCGAGCACATGCGAAAGCGTGTTGCCGTTCGGATAGTATCTGACTGTTTCAGATGCGATTTCAACGCCCTTCAGCACGTCGCCCATTTCCTCGATATATGCAACCGTCTCGTCGCAAACATCGCTTGCAATCGTGCTGGAGCGGTACTTGTTATATCCCGTGTTCTTTATCTCTTCTCTAACGACAAAAATCTTACGAGCTTCCTTGTTGGAGAGCTCAGGGTCTATGCTGTACTTGTCGCGAAGCGCCATGAAAGCCTCTTTCGCGTTCAAATCAGTGCGTTTCACGGTCTTGCCGCTCTCGTCTTTCTCGGTGACAGACAAATCGTACTTCTCGATAAAGCTTGCCTTCTTCGTGTCATACGTGAAGGTCATGCTCTTCGTATTGATTGGCGGCCAAACGCTGTACTTCTCCTGAAGTTCCTCAACCGCCTCGAACCTGTCGAGCTTGGCGCTGATGTCGTATTTCTTGCGGAGCACCTTCAGTGCGTCCTCTGCAGTCGCATCCTCGCCGAGGCCCAGCGACTCGAGCCAGTCCCTCTTGTTGCGATCGTATGTGTAGTAGAATTTGCCGCTCTTTGTGATTTTTATTGGAAAATTGTCAACGTACTCGTCGCCGTTACCCTCGAGGAGCTGCACGAGCGAATAGCAAGAATTGTTGATTTCTTCGGTATCCATGCCGCTGACGTTGAATGTCACGGTGAAAATTTGTTTGTTGCCTGCGAGGAGCCTGCCGTAGCGGTCGAGAATCTCGCCACGCGGCGCGGACGTAACGACTTCCTTCGTGTTCTGGCTCTCCGCGGACGCCTCCCACTTGTCCTGCTGGATGATCGTCAGCACAAAAAGCCTTATGCATAACGCTAGCATAAGGATGACCACGAAAGCTATGAGCTGATAATACCTGGAGTTTAGAAATTTTTTGTTCATCAAAAATACCTGTCCAACTATCTAAAATGCCTGTCCTTGTGGTGTCTGTCTGACAATCTCAGCAAAATCAAATACAAAATCGTGATAATTACAATCGAATAAATATACTCCCATGGGAGCTTCGTGAGCACGTAGAGTATGCCAATCGGATTTCCAGCCAGGTGAATGAGCAGCCAGTTCAGCACGTAGTATATAGCGATGGAAATCGTCGCCACAACCCACATGTTGATGATGTTTTCGATGTTGACCGTCTCTCTGACCAGCAAAATAAATGCCGCCACAATCACCAAACAAAGCGCTGTCGGGCCGACAATCGTGCCAAAGCAAATATCATATAACACGCCAAAAATCGCCCCAAGCACTATGCCGTATGTCTTGTTTTCGTAAAGGAACGAAAGCGTCACGACCAGGCACAGGAGGAGGTTCGGCGTGTAGCCTTTTATCATAATTACGTTAAGCAGCGATGTCTGCACGAGGAATGCAATCACGAACAGCAAAATCGCCTTTCGGTAGTTCATGCTCATATGATCACCGCGACCTTCTCTAAGCTCTTGAATTCAACAGCCGTCTCGACCGTGATTTCCTTCAGAAGCGTGTTGCTGTTGTATGCAACCTCTTGAACGGTGCCAATCTCCAGACCTTCTGGGTATGTGCCCAGGCCGGATGTCAGAAGCGTGTCGCCCTGCGAAACGAGCGATTCGCTGTCGAGCATGTAGCCAGCCACTTCGCCGGTCGAGGTGCCCGCTACAACGCCGAGCTGCTTGCCATCTCTCTCAAGCTTGAAACTTACCTTGTTGCCGTCGTCCGTTATGGAGATGACCTTCGCCCAGTTCTTGCCGACTTCTTCGACCTTGCCAACGAGCCCCATGCCGTTTACAACCGCGTCTCCTACTTCAACGCCGTCGTCACTTCCAATATTGATGGTAAATAAATTCGTCCAATTTGCACCGTCGAGCGAAACTACGTCCGCCGAAACGAGATCGAATTTTTTCTTCGTGTACTCGTAGTTCAGCACCTGCGAAAGTTCCTGAAGCTCGTCGAGTTGCTGCTCATCAAGCTTCGCCTCCGCGAGTTCCCTCTTCAGCGAGTTATTCTCATCCTGAAGTTCATCGATCTGCTCCTGAAGCTGCTTGTACGAGAAAATCCCCAAAACGTTGTCCCTGACCGTGGTTACAGCCGATGTTAGTTTCCCCGAGACTGTGCTCATGCCGCTCGTCAGGACGTCCCCCGTCGATTCGCCTTTGCCTGACATAATGACTGACACGCCAAAAATGATAATCAGCGCAAGCAAAATTACCAGGAAAAGCGTTAATACTTTGTGTTCTCTAATCCATCTCATAAATTCGGTACCTATCTTTTTTATCTTTTCTTACCGTTCTGTGCGTAGATCTTCAGCTTCTCAACGTCGTTGAGGCTCATGCCTGTGCCGACTGCTACCGCCTCGAATGCGTTGTCAGCAACCTTTGCAATCATGCCAGTTCTCTTGTTGATGAGCTGGTCGAGGTTGTGAATCTTGCCACCACCGCCTGACAGGAGAAGACCGTTCACGGCAACGTCCGCTGCGATCTCTGGTGGTGCGTTTTCGATAGTCGCTTTGATTGCGTCAACGATGATGTCAAGCGACTCCTGGAGAGCGAGCATCATGTCTTTGTTCGTAACTGTAAGGATCTTCGGGAGGCCTGAGAGGATATCTCTACCCTTGGCGTCCATCGTCTGGATGATTTCGTTGCCGTTTTCGTCGAGATCCATGCATGCGCATCCGATGTTTATCTTCAGATCCTCTGCGGTCTGCTCACCGATGAGGAGCGAGTGTCTTTTTCTCATGTATTGGATGATAGCCTCGTTCATCTTGTCGCCGGCGTGTCTGATGGATGTGCTCGTTACAGTGCCGCCGAGTGCAATGATTGCAACGTCAGTCGTGCCACCGCCGATATCTGCGATCATGCAGCCTTCCGTGCCGTCAACTGGCATTCCTGCGCCGATTGCAGCTGCCATAGGCTCCTCGAGGATGAATACCTCGCTAGCGCCCATCTGTCTAACGATTTCCTCTACGGCTCTCTTCTCTACTTCTGTAACGCCGCTCGGTACGCCGACTACGACGCGGAAGTTTCTGATTCTCTTGACCTTGAGAGCAGTCTCAAGGAATGACTTCAGCATGTCTGCCGTTCTGTCAAAGTCGGAAATTACGCCGTCCTGAAGCGGTCTAACTACGGAAATATGTGCAGGTGCCTTTCCGAGCATTTCCTTGGCGTGAGAACCAACTGCGATCGTCTTCGCCCTACGCGTGTCAACCGCGATTACAGACGGCTCGTTCAAAACGATTCCGCTGTCCTTCACGTAGATGAGCGTGTTAGCCGTTCCAAGATCTATTCCCATGTCCTTTGCTCTAAATAAACTGCACATTTTATTACCTCCGTTGTCCAAACAATTTTATTTTATTTTTTATAATCTTTTTCTTGCTCTATGATGCTCGCTATGCTTCGGTACTGGTTATCGCCGATCACTATGTGGTCGATAACCTTCACCCCGAGGAGATTCCCGCATGCGATGAGGCGCTTGGTTGTCTCGATGTCCTCTTCGCTCGGCGTTGGGTCGCCGCTCGGATGGTTATGAGCAAAAATCACCGCCGCCGCACTCTTTCTAACTGCCTGAGTGAATGACTCTCGCGGGTGCACCGTCGTCGTGGTGAGATTCCCTATGGAAATCGTCTCCAGCGAAGTAATCTCACCCTTGGCATTGAGAAGCACAGCCATAAAGTGTTCTTTCCGCTCGAAGCGTAGTTCCTTCATGAGATAGATTGCGATGTCTTCTGGCGTGCGAATCGACGTCCTGCGATCGCCTGGTGCTGAGGCAATTCTCATGCCCAGTTCTATGCCCGCGAGCAGGCGCACGGCCTTGGTACTGCCCACGCCTTTGATCTGCGTGAGGTCATATGTCGAGCACTCAGCCAAGTGCGAAATCCCCTTCTGGTCCGCCGAAATTATATCCTCGGCGAGTCCGATTGCGGATTTCTCCTGCGTGCCCGAGCCCAGCAAAATCGCCAGAAGCTCTACGTTCGTCAGCGAGCCAATGCCGCTGTAAATGGCCTTTTCTACAGGTCTTTCGTCCTGTGGAAGCATTTTGATTTTCATCTTTGGTCCCCCTTTTTCTCTCGAATTTGCTCGAAAAAGAGAAACCCTTGCTCATGGCGCACTCATCCCATCTCAAAAAGTGCATCATTTGAAATTATAGCATTTTTTCGCTGATAGTACAAGCATTCTGCGGGTTTTATTTTGTGAAATTTCGCGGGCGGCGAGTGCGGAGCGAGCGCGGAAATAAAAAACCCGCTGGCCTTGCGTGGCTAGCGGGCTGGTGTACTATTTAATTCTGCTACAGATGTAGTCGGTGACCTCGTCGATAGTCATGTTCGTGCTGTCGATTTCTTCGGCATCATCTGCCTTGCGGAGCGGCGTGATTTCTCTCGTCATGTCGTTGTGGTCGCGCTCTCTGATCTGAGCCAGAACCTGCTCGAATGTCAAGTGCTCGCCCTTTGCTGTAAGCTCGACGTGGCGCCTTCTGGCTCTCTCCTCGTCGCCCGCCGTCAGGTAGAACTTGTACGGTGCGTCCTTCAGAACGACCGTGCCGATGTCCCTGCCATCCATGATTATGCTCTTCTTACCCGCCATGTTCTGCTGCAGTGCTACGAGTTTGCTCCTAACCGAGCCGAAGGCCGAGCAGTCGGAGGCCGCCTTGGAAATCTCCTGCGTCCTGATGAGCTCGCTCACGTCCTCACCGTCGAGGTAAATGTGCTCTTTAGCAAAATCTATGTCCGTTGAATCGAGCATCTCTGCAAGCCTCTCGTCCTCCTTCATCGGAAGCCCGAGCCTGAGCATCTTCAGCCCGATTGCTCTGTACATCGCGCCTGTGTCTATGTATTCAATTCCTAATTTCTTAGCAACAGCCTTCGCAATCGTCGATTTGCCTGCGCCGCTCGGGCCGTCTATCGCAATTTGAAATATTTTTTCTGACATTATGTTTTTCTCCTATTTCCCCTGCTTACCGATCAGCTTTTCGATTTCGCGGATGAACGTATTTACGTCCGTGAACTGCCTGTAAACCGAGGCGAATCTAACATAGGCTACTTCGTCGACCTTCTTCAGCTCCTCCATTACGAGCTCGCCGATGTAGTCGCTGGTAACTTCTTTCTCCATTTGGTTGGTCAGCGTCCGCTCGATTTCGTCGACCATCGCTTCCATCTGTGCCATGGAAACCGGGCGCTTCTCGCAGGCCTTGACGATTCCGTTCAGAACCTTGTTCCTGTCGAAGACCTCGCGCCTATCGTCTTTCTTGGCTACCATGAGCAGGTTTTCTTCGACCTTCTCATATGTCGTGAAGCGCTTGCCGCACTTGTCGCAGCCTCTGCGCCGCCTGATTGCGTGGCCCTCTTCCGTTGGGCGCGAATCTATAACCTTGGTGTCTGCGCTATCGCAAAATGGACATTTCATGGGTAAACCTTCCTCTCGGGTTCGATTCCCTCTTGGTGACTCATGGGGGAATCGAACCCCCATCAACGCCTTCGGAGAGCGCTACTCTATCCGTTGAGCTAATGAGCCACATATAAACTATAAAAATTGCGGGTACCTGTCTATTATACCCGCAAATTTGCTAATTGTAAATGAAAATTATTCGATTATTTCGTACCTCGCGTCCTGCTTATCGAGCCTCTCCTTACACATTGAAATGGCCAGGGTGCCCTGGTCGCAGGCAATCCAGCGGCGACCGAGTTTGCCAGCGGTGGCTGGGAAGCTGCCGCTGCCGCAGAAGAAGTCGCCCACGAGGTCGCCTTCGCCGCTCGCCGCCTCGATAATCCGAGCCATCAATGCCTCTGGCTTCTGGGTCGCATAGCCCGTGCGCTCGGCAGATGTGCGGCCGACCATGTCAATGTTCCAGACGTCCTTCATGTTGACCAGCGTGTACCAACCAATCTCATCGCAGAACTCCTCTACGCCCTTGAAATGGTATGGCTTGAGACCGCGGTTATATGACTTTTCCTTTGGAAGCGCGAACTTATACGCCCCGCCCTTCGAATACACCAAAATGTTGTCGTGCTTGCGAGCAAAGTGTTTTTTGCACGACCCGCCCGACTTGTATTGCCATATGATTTCGTTCACAAAATTCTTCTCGCCGAAGATTTCGTCGAGCAGGATGCGGACGTAGTGCGTGCCGTGCCAGTCGAGGTGCACCCAGATGGTGCCGTCGTCTGCGAGCAGGTCGCGCATGAGCATTAGGCGGAGTGCCATCACTTCTAGGTATTCCGCGAGGCCGTCCTGCCACGTGTCGCTGTAGGCGGCTAACTTCTTGCGGCCGCCCGCCTTGCAGGTGCCAGAATCCGCCTGTGCCCCAGCGCTCGCCCCCGAGCCTAAGTCGGGCTCGCGGCAGGCAACGCTCGCCTTGTAGTCCGCATTCGAAAAAAATGGCGGGTCGATATAGATCAGCTTGAGCGTGCCAGCGTAGCCTTCCGCCAGGAGCATCCGCATGAACTCCAAGTTGTCCATGTGCGCGAGGATGCTCCGGCTGGCGCCAGCCACCGAGCCGCTACAATCCTCAGGGCGGCTCGGCTGGCCGCTCTGCGCCTCGCCGAGGCCCTGAGTAATCTCCGCGTATTCAGTTCCGGCCTCGGCCAGAGCCTTGGCAATGCTCGCAACTGCTCCCATGCTATTCCTTCCACTCTCTGTTGATTTTCTCGATTTCCAAGTTTCTCTTGACCTTCTGAGTCGTCGTCTTGATCATCGGCTCATCCGTCAGAATAAAATGATTTATATGCTTAAACATCGGCAAATCGCTGTTGATTTTCTCGATATCGGCTGCAACCTGCTCGCGAAGCTGATCCTCGCTCAGGCCGTTCGCCTCGAGATACTCAGGATTGTACACAACCTTCGCCCACAGGACGAGTTCGTTATGCTTTTCGCGAGTAAATATCAAGCTCTCCTTCACATACGGAAGCAATTCGAGCAGGCCTTCAATCTCCTCCGGGAACACGTTCTTGCCGTTTTTCAGGACGATTACGTTCTTCTTGCGGCCGGTAATCCAAAGGTTGCCGTGCCTATCGATCTTGCCGAGGTCGCCCGTGTAGAACCAGCCGTCCCTGAGCACATAGTCCGTCTCCTCAGGCTGGTCGAGGTAGCCCATCATCACGTTCGGGCCGTGAGCAGCAATCTCGCCGATGCCATTCTCGTCCTTGTCCACAATCTTAATCTTCACGCTCGGCATAGGCTTGCCAACCGATCCCGCCATGAGGTCGTGCGGTCTCTCAGCCGCCAGCACTGGCGAAGTCTCAGTGAGCCCGTAGCCCTGAATCGTAGCAATACCAAAGGCGTTCAGACCCGCCGCCGTCTCACGCGTAAGCGGAGCCGCGCCGCAGATGATGAGCCTGAGGCTGCCGCCGAGTCCCTCGATTACCTTCGCGAAAATCTTTCTCTTCGCCGCGGTCGTATTCAGTCCAGGGAGTCTGACCATTTTCAGGCCCGTTCTAAGCTTGCCAGCCATGCCCTCCTTCGCGGCCTTCTGCCAAACTTTCTTGTACATATTTTCAACGAGCAAAGGCACACCGACAAATACGGTAACGCCATACTCCGCTAAGTTCTTTGAAATATACCGAAGTCCATCGCAGAAGACGTTCGATGCGCCGCATGCCATGAACACGAGGACGCCGACCAGACCGAAGCTGTGGTGCAGCGGCAAAAACGCCATGTTCACGTCGTCCATGTAGAACCGCTCGAAGTGGTGCATGTCCGTGATGTTGCTCATTATATTACGATGCGAAAGCATAACGGCCTTCGAGTTTGCGGTCGTTCCGGACGTGAACAAAATCACCGCCATGTCATTAGGCTCAATTTCAACCGCGTGATAATCAACCTCTCCAGATGTAATCGCCTCTTCGCCCACGTACTTCAAAGTCTCCATGTTGCCGACGATTGCAGGTGCGCTTTCGGCCGCCGAATCGTCAGTTGTCGCCGATTCGCCCATCACAATGAGCGTAACCCCGTCGAGCCCTGCGAGCACTTCCTGCGCGAGTTTCTCATGCTTGCTGTCGCAGAACAGAGCCTTCGCCTGGCTCCTCATCATGCAAGTCGTAAGCTCGACCTCGGTGAGTCCTTTGTCGAGCGGAACCGCAACTCCGCCAGTCACCACGATACCCATGAACGCCTGCATGTATTCGTAGCTGTTGTCTGCGATAATCGCAACTCTCTCGCCGCCGAGCCCCTTCGCAGTAAGTCCCGCTGCGATCTTTCTCACCTCAACAAAATATTCGAAGAAAGACACTTTCGCGATTTTTCCCTCTCGCTTAACCTTAAACGCTGTCTGCCCCGGAAACTCTCTAACGGCTATGTCCAGCATTTCCTTGATGGTCTTTCCTCTATTTATGAATCTTTTCTTTTCCATATCGTGTATTCCTCTGCATAATCCAAGATTAGATATAGCTAGATATTTCTGCCGACCATATTTCTACCGTCGGCCGCCACGGTGTCCGCCGCTCTTATTCTTGCCATCGTCCACCTTGTATCCATTACTATGTCTTTTGTTATTATATAACAGCTGCGGCATTAGGTCAAGCCTATTCGCCTTTCTGAGTGCCGCCTCCACGAGCCGCCTATTCTCCGGCTTGTTGTAATGGATGAGCGCCCTCTGCATCTTTTTCTCCTGCAAATCCTTGGCCACATACACGTGCTCGCCCGTGAACGGGTCAATCTCCGTGTAGTACATGCACGTCGCCAGCGTCCCCGGCGTCGGATAAAAATCCTGCACCTGATCCGGCACGAATCCGTAATCCTTCAGGAAAACCGCCAGTTCAATCGCATCCTCCAGCGTGCAGCCAGGGTGCGACGAAATCAGATACGGGATCAAATACTGCTTCTTGCCGATACGCTCGTTCGCCTCGCGATATTTTTTTACGAAGGCGAGGAAAACGTCCTTGGATGGCTTTCTCATATGGTAAAGCACACGCGGCGCTATGTGCTCAGGTGCAACCTTCAGCGTGCCGCTAACGTGGTATTTGCAAAGCTCGTCTATGAACTCGTCCGCGTGAGGGTCGGCCATCAGATAGTCATAGCGAATTCCAGATCTAATAAAAACCTTCTTCACGCCAGGCAGATTTCTCACCGCCCGCAGTATTCCGAGATAGTCAGAATGGTCGACCTTCATGTTCCTGCAGACGCTCGGGTAGAGGCAATCCTTGTTCGGGCAAACCCCGCGCACGAGCTGCCTGTCGCAAGCTGGGAAGCGGAAGTTCGCCGTCGGCCCTCCTATGTCGTGGATATAGCCCTTGAAATCCTTTTTCTTGGTGAGGGCCTCGGCCTCAGCCACGATAGCCTCCTTGCTTCGGCCCCTGACCTGCCGCCCCTGATGATATGTAATCGCACAGAAGCTGCAACCTCCGAAGCATCCGCGCGAGCTGACTATGCTAAACTTGATTTCCTTGAAAGCTGGGATGCCGCCCATGGAATCGTAGATCGGGTGCCACTCGTTTTCGTACGGCAGGGCGTAGATGTCATCGAGCTCCTGCCCCTCGAGCGGCGGCTGCGGCGGGTTCTGAACCACGTAAACCGTGTCCGAGTATCGCTCCACGAGAGTTTTCGCCGAGATATAGTCGTGATTCTTGTACTGGATGGCGAAACTCTCGCCGTAGGCCCGCCGCCCGGCGTCATCGTCCGCCGCAATCCTCTCGTAATCCGGCAAGCACACAGCATCCTCAATCCCAGGCATATCAAGGCTTGCGGCCCTGTAGCACGTGCCACGAACCCAGGTGATGTCGCGAGCACCAATTCCGCTATCAAGCGCCTCGGCGATCTCGAGAACAGCTCGCTCCCCCATCCCATAGATGAGCAAATCCGCCTTGGAATCGAGCAGAATCGAGCGCCGAACCTTGTCCGACCAGTAATCGTAATGCCCGAACCTCCTGAGGCTCGCTTCCAAGCCTCCTATTATAATCGGAACGTCCTTGTAAGCCTCGCGGGCGCGGTTCGCATAGACTATGAGCGCCCTATCAGGCCGCCCGCCCGCGATTCCGCCAGGCGCATACTCGTCCTGCCTCCTCCTATGCTTGAACACCGAGTAGTTGTTGACCATGGAATCCACAACCCCGCTGTTGATGAGGAAGCCCAGCCGCGGCTTTCCAAAAATCCGAAAATCCTCAGCCGATTTATAGTTCGGCTGAGGTAAAATCGCAACTTTATATCCGTATCTTTCCAGTAATCGGCTGATTATGGCCGTTCCAAACGAGTGATGGTCGACGTAAGCATCCCCCGTGACGAGCACGAAGTCAACCTCGTCCCAGCCCCGCGCGTCCATATCCGCCTTGCTAATTGGTAAAAAACTCATTTTCTTATCTCTGTCCCTTGTCGTACGGAATACCCTCCGCCTTCGGAACTCTCGAGCTCTTCGATGTAAACGCAAGCACGATGAGCGTGATTACATACGGCAGCATGCGGTAAACGTAAGGGCTAACGCCAATCTGTGTGAGCATGTAAACGCCGTCGCCGTTGATATCCAGCGAGCTGTAAATCGCCGCGATGCACTTGAACAATCCGAACAGGATGCTGCCCGCCGCGATGTTCAGCGGCGTCCAGTTACCGAAGATCATAACCGCCAGTGCGAGGAAGCCGTAGCCGGCAACCTCACCGGTCGACGTGCAGTTCGCAGTCGTCAGCGAGTATGTGAATCCGCCGATTCCAGCCAAGAAACCGGATAAGCCAACGCCGAGGTATCTCATCTTGTAAACGTTGATACCCAGCGAAGCCGCCGCCTGCGGATTCTCGCCGCAAGAGCGGAGCCTGAGGCCGGTCTTCGTCTTGTACAGGAAAATCGAAACCAGCACGAATATAATCAGGCACACATAGGTGCTCGTGTAAACTTTGTTGAGGAACAGGTCGAGGAACGCGCCCCAACTGTAATCCTTCGGAAGTCCGAACGTCGAAGGTCTAATCATGAACCAACCAGCCGCGCTGCCACCATCCATACCGATCGTGTTCTGCTGAGCGATCATATAGATGAAGAAAAGTACAACTGCAGGTGCCAGCATGTTAAGTGCCGTACCGCCGATAGTCTGGTCAGCTTTCAAGTTAATCGCCGAGAAAGCGAGGAGCATCGAGAACAGCACTCCGCAAATTCCCGTCAGGAACATCGCCATCAGCATTACAATCTGCCCCTGATCCGAGGTGAATCCCATGTGCTGGAACATTCTGATGAAAATAACTCCGATGAACGCACCGAAGATCATAATACCTTCGAGAGCGAGGTTGATTATACCGGAACGCTCAGCGCAAACGCCCGCAAGCGCAACTATCATAAGAGGAACCGCATAAAGCATTGTTTGTTGAATCAAAAATACCATTACTTTTCGCCTCCTTCTTCGTTTTCGTCTACTGCATTTTCGTCTGTCACAGGTGCGGCTGTCTCTGCATCCGCATCGGCCGCTGCCGCAGCAACTGTCACATCCTTAACATCTTTCTCCGCAACGGCCTTCTTAGTCCTACCGTTGAGCAGCGACTTGATGAACATTGCAAACGCCGACAGGTAAACGATCGTCGCGATGATGATATCCGCGATGTACTCGTTGTACGCAGTCAGATACTTCAGCTGAGTACCCGCAACGTCGAGCAGCGACATGAACATTCCCGCGAAGATTACGCCGATCGGATGATTCGACGCGAGCAACGCAACCGGGATTCCGTTGAATCCTTCAGCTGGAAGCGACATGTAAGTCGACCAGTAAAATTCAGTGTTTCCAGACAGATAGTAGAGCGAACCAGCCGCCGAAGCAAGGCCGCCAGCGATTACCATCGAAAGCACTATGCTCTTCTTATCGTTGATACCAGCGTATCTCGCCGCGTGTCTATTCGTACCGCAAGCCTTGAGCTCGTAGCCGAACGTCGTCTTTGTCATGATAACCCACATGATGATTGCAATGGCGCACGCGATCCAGAAACCGCCGTTTGCCTGCGAGCCGGGGAAGAGGTCGGTCATGCCCATCTTCGGCGTTACAACTCCAACGTTTTTCAGCGGAATCGTGTAACCAACCTTGCCGCCTTCAGCCGCGTTCTTGAACACGCTATGTGCGTCGAACCACCACGTTACTAAGTTCGCAGCGATCCAGTTCGTCATGATGCAGGTGATAACTTCGTTTATATTCAGCAAAGCCTTGAAAAATCCAGGAATAGAGCCCCAGATTGCTCCAAGCGCAATGCCAACGACAAATGCGCAGATCCAGCAAAGCCATGTCGGCTGCCCAGCATTCGCCATGCTCAGTGCAACCGAGATGGATCCCATCGTACCCATGAGGTATTGACCAGCTGCACCGATGTTGAAAAGTCCGGTTTTGAACGCAACTGCGACCGAAAGTCCAGTCAGAATCAGCGGTGTCGCACGGAAAAGCATGTTACCCATGTTGACAGGATTGAATCCGAATGTCAGATTGCCAGCCTCTCTGCCCGTGCTGAATACGCCCAGGAATATGAGCCTGATGCCTTCGGAAATGCCCTTCATCGAAATGTCGGATTTCATCATTCCAACAAAGATGATAACGAGCGTACCAACCGCAAGTCCTATCAAAATCGAAATCAAGGAGGCCCATACGGATTTCGCACCGTTGGATTTGTACCATTTTACCTTGCCAGTGTTTTCATCTAATCTAGGCATCGTGCTCCTCCTTTCCGTCTCTCTTCGCGCCCGACATGTAGAGTCCGAGCTCTTCCGCTGTCGTCTTCTTCGGGTCGAGTTCTCCGACGATTTCGCCCTCGTACATTACCAAAATTCTATCGGAAAGTCCGAGCACCTCGTCCAATTCGAGCGAAACGAGCAGAATCGCTCTGCCTGCGTCTCTCTCAGCAACGAGCTGCGAGTGAACGTGCTCGATAGCGCCAACGTCGAGTCCACGAGTCGGCTGAACCGCCAAGATGAAAGGTTCCTGCCTGTCGAGTTCTCTTGCGATAATCGCCTTTTGTTGGTTGCCGCCAGACATGGAGCGAGCTACCGTAATCGGTCCCTGTCCCGAGCGAACGTCGTATTCTCCTATCAAGCGATCCGCATATTTGCGAACTTCGTCGAATTTGATAAATCCGTGGCTCTGGAACCGCGGCTCCTGGTATTTCTGGAGCACGAGGTTCTGCTCCAACGTGTATCCGAGCACAAGCCCGTGTTTGTGTCTGTCTTCTGGGATGTGAGCAAGCCCGAGCTGATTTCTCTTCCTGATCGAAGCGTGCGTGATGTCCTGACCGAGGAGTTTGATGTGTCCGCCGGAGGATTTCTCCAGGCCGGAGATTCCGTACACGAGCTCCGTCTGGCCGTTACCGTCGATACCAGCGATGCACAGGATTTCGCCCTTGTGAGCCTCGAACGAAACGCCTTTGACTGCGTCTGCCTTGTGAATCTTCGACGGCACGGAGAGGTTCTCCACGCTGAAGACAACATCTCCAGGATGCGCCTCCTCCTTGTGGATTTCCAGCTGAACCGGCCTTCCGACCATCATGTTGGAAAGCTCCTGCTTGTTCGTGTCCTTTGTATTAACGGTTCCGATGCATTTGCCCTTTCTGAGAACGGTTACTCTGTCGGATACCGCCATGATTTCGTTTAATTTATGTGTGATGAAGAGTATGGACTTACCTTCGCGAGCAAATCCCCTCATTGTTTCCATAAGTTCGTCGATTTCCTGTGGAGTCAGAACCGCTGTCGGCTCGTCGAAAATCAGGATATCGTTGTTTCTATACAGCATCTTCAGAATTTCTACGCGCTGCTGCATACCAACCGTAATGTCCTCAACCTTTGCGTCTACGTCAATCTTGAGGCCGTAGCGTTCGGAGAGTTCTATTACCTTCTTGCGCGCTTCCTTTTTCTTCAGGAAGCCAAATTTGTTCGTCGTTTCCGCGCCGAGAATAATATTGTCGAGCACGGTAAACACATCGACCAACTTGAAATGCTGGTGCACCATGCCTATGCCCAGTGCCGTCGCATCGTTCGGGTCGTTTATCTCTACTACTTTGCCGTCTTTCTTGATTTCTCCCGCCTCAGGCTGGTACAGACCGAACAAAACGCTCATCAAAGTCGATTTGCCCGCTCCGTTTTCGCCGAGAAGTGCGTGAATTTCGCCCTTCCTGAGCTGGAGAGTTATATCGTCGTTTGCCACAATTCCGGGGAATTCCTTGCGGATGTGGTTCATCTCTATTACATATTCAGACATAATTTTTCCTTTTTGTGTGTTTGGCGCCCGCCTGTCCGCCAGGCACCGTGAATTCCATTTCTAAGACAAAGGGGGAATAAAATTTATTCCCCCAATATTTCGCATATATTTGCTTTTTCTTATCCGAACTATCGAATTAGTTTGCGAACGTTAAGTTCTCAAGTCCTGCTGTGCTAGGATCTGCAACGTCGCTGGAGTTGTCGATTTCAACTTCGCCAGAAACGATCTTAGCATAGAGAGCTTCGTAATCTTCTACTGTCCAGTTCTCGAATGACCAAGTGTCAGTAGGGATACCTACAGCGTTGTCAGCTGCACCGAGCTCGAGGGAACCACCGTAAACTGCTCCAGCATCATAGAACTTAGTAAGTGCTGCGATTACAGACTCAGCAAGGCCCTTAGTTGCGGAAGTGATAACTGTATCGGAGCTTGTGGACTGGTCAACGTCAACGCCGATGATCTTGCCTTCGTTTGCTTCAGCTGCTGCTACGCCAGACTGGAACATGGAGCCGCCGCACATGAAGATAGCTTCTGTACCTGCGTTGTACCAACCTGAAAGCATGGACTGAAGGTCAGGGGAAGCGGAGAAGCTTGAACCGTATTCCCAAGAATATCTCATTTCAACGGTCTCGCCTTTTTCTGCTGCTGCTGCGTTAGCGCCCTGAGCGAATCCATAGCCGTAACGGATGCAAGCTGGGTTGGAGCCACCGCCACCACCGGAGAATCCGAGGCTAGTGTAGCCTTCCATAACTGTTGCATAACCAGCAAGGTAGCCAGCCTGTTCTTCCTTATAGGATACGCCTACAAGGTTTTCGAATCCCATATCCCAACCGTCGATGAATACGAACTGTACATCAGGATATTCTGGAGCTACAGCCTTAAGAGCAGTTTCCTGAAGGAATCCAGGAGTTACGAGAACTTCGCAACCTGCTTCGCAAGCGTCTGTCATAGCCTTGATTCTGTCGTCATCAGTTGCGTTAGCATCGTTAGCTGGCTGGTAGTACTTATAAGTCTTACCATTGTCATAAGCGTATTTCTTTACGCCGTTCCAAGTGAACTGGTTGAAGGAGCCGTCCTTCAGCTGGCCAACGTCAGTTACCATTGCGATCTGATAAGTGCCGTCCTCTGATTCACAGTTATCAGAGATGGAGTCGTAGTCTACTGCTGTCGTGGTAGTGTCTTCAGTTGTCTCTTCGCTAGTGCTGCCGCCGCAAGCTGCGAAAGTGAATACCATTACCAGGATGAGCAAAACCGTTAAAAGTTTTTTCATTTTTTTCCTCCTAATAAAAATATGAGAATAAACTTAT
>CAVEOR010000005.1:0-5959 GCA_963617285.1 Anaerovoracaceae bacterium
GCGGCCGCCAGCAATCCAATGTATCGGAGGAAAAAATGGATTTTAGCAATTACGAGGAGATAGCATCTCGCATCAGAATCGACATCATCAAAGCAATTCACGCGGCAGGCTCTGGCCATCCAGGCGGCTCGCTTTCTTGTGCGGACATAGTAACCGCACTTTATTTCAAGGTCATGAACATCGACCCGAAGAACCCGAAGATGGAGGGCAGGGATAAGCTCATCCTCTCCAAGGGACACGCAGGTCCAGTGCAATACGCAGCACTCGCCGAGCGCGGATATTTCGACAAAAGTGAACTTCTCACACTCAGAAAATTAGGCAGCCACCTGCAGGGCCATCCGAACCGCGACAAGGTTCCCGGAATCGAGATGTCCACAGGCTCACTCGGCCAAGGCTTCTCCGTATCCGTCGGCATGGCACTCGCAAGCAAGATGGACGAGAAAGACGGCAAGCCAGCAGGCAGAATCTACACGATTCTCGGCGACGGTGAGCTCCAGGAGGGACTCATCTGGGAGGCAGCCATGGCGGCAGGCCACTACGGGCTTGACAACCTCTGCGTAATCGTCGACAACAACGGTCTTCAGATCGACGGCAAGAACGAGGACGTAATGACGGTAGCCCCGATTGAAGAGAAATTCAAGGCATTTGGCTTTAATACGATCAAAATTGACGGACACAACTTCGAGGAAATCTTCGCAGCATTCGACGCAGCAAAGGCATGCAAGGGCAAGCCAACGGCGATTATCGCGAAGACGAACAAGGGCCGCGGCGTTTCGTTCATGCAGGACAACCCAGGTTGGCACGGCAAGGCACCGAAGGACGACGAAGCCCAGCAGGCAGTAAAGGAACTCGGAGGTGAATGGTAATGAAACTTAACACGATAGCGCAGGCAGCTGAGAACAAGATGGCAACGCGCCAGGCATATGGCAAGACTTTGGTGGAACTCGGAGCAGAGAACCCGAACCTCGTAGTCATGGACGCAGACCTTTCCAAGTCCACGATGACAGCGGACTTCTCCAAGGCATATCCAGAGAGATTCTTCAACATGGGAATCGCCGAGCAAAACCTCTACGGCACAGCTTGCGGCCTTGCACTTTCCGGCAAAGTCGTTTGCGCGAGCACGTTCGCAATGTTCGCAGCGGGCAGAGCCTTCGAGATTATCAGAAATTCAATCGGCTATACGCACGCTAATGTCAAGGTTTGCGCGACTCATGCTGGCATCACGGTCGGCGAAGACGGCGCGAGCCATCAGACCTTCGAGGATATCGCGCTCATGAGAACCATTCCAGGCATGACGGTTCTCAACCCATCCGACGGGGCGAGCGCAGCAGAGCTCATCAGACAGGCGGTTGCATTCGACGGTCCAGCATATATCAGACTCGGCAGAGCTTCCGTTCCTACGTATTACACGGAGGAAGGCGCAAAGGAGCTCAAGATTGGCAAGGCAGCTACACTCAGACAGGGCAAGGATGTTGCGATTATCGCGACGGGAATCATGGTTAGCGAGGCCATGATGGCGGCTGAGGAGCTCGCATCTGAGCACGGAATCGAAGCGAAAGTCATAGATATGCATACGATTAAGCCACTCGACGCAGAGGCAATTGTGAAGGCAGCTGAGGAAACAGGCGCAATCGTTACGGCAGAGGAGCACTCGGTAATCGGCGGCCTCGGCTCGGCAGTAGCGGAAGTTGTTGCGACCCACTGTCCAGTTAAGATGTACATGGTCGGTCAGCAGGATACGTTCGGCGAATCTGGCAAGCCAGACGAGCTGAAGGCGAAGTATGGCATGACGAAAGACGATATCGTTAAGGGCGTTCTGACGATTAAGAAATAAGAATGCCGGATTGAGATTATGGAAAATATTCTTGGGAATTTAAGTTTAGAATCGATTTATACAGGAGCGGTGCGATGGATTTTCGTCGGACTCGCTCTTTATATTTTGGTGAGATCTATAGTTTCCCTCATTCGAGCGAAGAACCCTGCAGAAGTCTGGGCATACGTCAATGCGCGGACATATAGGCAGGACGAATACGGCAATTGGGAAATCGCATCCGAGCTCGCAAGCCCGCTCACGCACTGGGAAAACGTAATCGGCAGGGCGAGCAGCTGCGACATCACGGCGGAGGACAAGGCGATTTCCAGAAACCACGGCATCCTCATGCGAGACGCGCAAGGAACCTGGAAATACCGCGATCTCGGCTCGAAGAACGGGACATATATCAATGACATTCTTGTCAGCACGGAAGGCACGATGGGCGCCGAAATCAGGCTTGAATACGGCGACGTAATCCGCATGGGCTACACGGAGTTCACGCTCCTTCCAATCAGCCTCGAGGAGAAAAACAACAACCTCGCAATGCGAAAGTCCGACACGAAGATAATGAGTGCAGGACCGAGCCTCGCAGCGCTAACTCTGTTTCAAATTCTGACGATATTCCAGCTTTGGTTTACGCTCGGCACGGATTATCTGGGCGGAATTCTGTTTGCGTTCGTAGGACTTTGCTCGAGCATGTGGATATACATGGCGGTGCTGAGGCTCTTCGGCAGGACCGGTGTGGAGATGGAGACGATTGCGTTTTTCCTCTCGACGCTGAATCTCGCGGTCGTTGCGTCATCTGCGCCAGAGAAATTGCCGAAGCAATTCGTTGCAATCGCTCTCGGAATCATCATCATGTTCGTGATGTGTATGCTCCTTCGCAATCTCCAGCGCGCGAAAAAAATCAGATATTTGCTATTCGTTGGAGCGATTTTGCTGCTCATCGCAAATCTTACGATTGGAACGCTGGGCTTCGGCGCGAAAAACTGGATTCAGATCGGCTCGCTTAGCTTCCAGCCGTCGGAATTCGTCAAGGTAGCGTTTATATGGATCGGTGCGGCGAGCCTCGACGAGCTCTTCCAGAAGAAAAACCTGTGGATTTTCATGGGATTCTCGGCGTTTTGCTTCGGTTGCCTCGGACTGATGGGCGACTTCGGAACGGCGATAATTTTCTTCGTGACATTTTTGATAATTTCTTTCCTCAGAAGCGGCGACTTTTCTAAGTTGATACTCATGGTCGGCGTCGCTGCGGCTGGCGGATTCATGATTTTGCAATTCAAACCATATATCGCGACGCGCTTCCAGACTTGGGGGCATGTGTGGGATGCTGCGATTGTAGACGCGGCGGGCTATCAGCAGAGCAGGACGCTTTCGGCCGCAGCGAGCGGCGGGCTCGTCGGCTCTGGCGCTGGAAACGGCTGGCTCGAGTCGCTCCCGGCTGCGGACACGGACATGGTTTTCGGTATTTTGATAGAAGAGTGGGGGCTCATCATCGCAATCCTCGCGGTGCTGTCAATCGTGACGCTGGCGATATTCGCGGTTCGCTCCATCATGGCGGGTCGCTCGACGTACTACACGATTGCAGCTTGCGGCGCGATGAGCATGTTCATATTCCAGACGATGTTAAATATCTTCGGGTGCACGGACATTCTGCCGTTCACGGGCGTTACTTTCCCGTTCGTTTCCAATGGCGGCACGAGCATGATAACGTCTTGGGCGCTGCTCGCCTTCCTCAAGTCGGCTGACACGAGGCAGAGCGCGAGCCTGGCTGTCAAGGGCGAGAAAGCCGGGAAGGAGGACTGGGCATGAAGAAGTTAGAGAAAAGAGCTATAATCTGTCTGGCACTCGTGGCGGTTCTCGTGGCTGGCCTGGTTCTCTTCGTCGTTCGTCTCGAGGAAAACGGCGGGACTTGGGCAACGTTTTACTCGAACTCGCATATTTATTCGAACGGCAAGCTCAGCGTGGGAGCGGTGTACGACCGCAACGGCAAGCGCCTACTTAAGAACACATCGAGCGGTCTCCAATACAATTCTGACGAGCTGATTAGGCGCGCGAACCTGCATGTGACGGGCGACCCTGGCTCGAACATTTCGACAGGTGCAAACGTCGCTTTCAAGAGCAAAATGGTTGGATATAACTTTGTGACTGGAACGAATGGGCTGTTTGGAAATGGCGGTTCGAAGGTCTATCTCTCGGTCGATGCGAAGGTGAACCGCGAGGCTTACGAGGCACTTGGCGGCAGGAACGGGCTCGTCGGTGTGTATAATTACAAGACAGGCGAAATCGTCTGCATGGTCAGCACGCCGAGCTACGACCCAGGCGAGAGCGGAGATAACTCGCTTTCCGACCCGCTGCCAGGCACGTACATGAATAAGTTAGTTTCGGCGACGCTCACGCCAGGCTCGATATTCAAGCTTGTGACGACGGCGGCTGCCATAGAAAATATCGAGAATCTCGACACTTGGACATATAAGTGCACGGGCAGCCTTACGATTGGCGCCGACACAATCACTTGCCCAGGCGTTCACGGCACCGTCGACATATACGGCGCGCTCGCGAATTCCTGCAACTGCGCTTATGCTACGCTCGCAAGCGAACTCGGTGGCGACATCCTCTCGCAGTACGCGGATTCTTGCGGCTTGACGAAGAACTACGATATCGACGGAATCAAGTCTGCCGCATCTTCGTTTAACTTCGATTCGGACAAGGTAAACATCGCTTGGGCTGGAATCGGGCAGTTCGAGGATGAGCTGAACCCGCTGTCCATGATGGTCTACATGGGCGCGATTGCTGGCGGTGGCAAGGCTGCGAACCCGACGCTTCTGCTCGACGAGTCACTGCTCGCCAAGGGCGAAAAGCTCATAGGCAAGGAGGCGAGCACCGCGGCAGCTGGCACTGTCAAGCTTCTCGATTCCGAAACGGCGGACCAGCTTTCGGATATGATGAGAAACAACGTTAAGATTACATATGGAGATGCGAATTACCCAGACCTCAAGCTCCATGCGAAGTCTGGCACGGCTGAGGTTGGAAGCGGCAAGGCGCCGAACAGCTGGTTCTGCGGCTTCTCTGGCGACTATGCGTTCATAGTTTGCGTGGAGAACGGCGGCTACGGCTCGAGCGTCGCAGGACCGATTGCCAACTCCGTGCTGCAGTATATGAAGGACGAGGGATACTCTATCGGAGAGTGAAGAGTGGAGAGTTAAAACACCTGCCTACGGCAGGTGTTTTTTTCGTGTTTTTTCTGAAGATTTGCGGGGAGATATGTCGCAACAGTGAAAGCAGGTTAAAAGATAAATGTGATATTGCCATAGCCTATTGACCCTTGAAATTTAGGCGAATAAAATGAATGTGAAATTATTAATATTAAGTTTTACGAAAGGACTTTTCACAATGATTGAGGTAAAAAATTTGTGCAAAGACTACGGGACGCACCGAGCTGTGGACGACCTGAGCTTCACGATTGAGCCAGGACATGTCTACGGATTCCTCGGTCCGAACGGAGCCGGAAAGTCAACGACCATGAACATCCTGACTGGTTGCCTCGCTGCGACGAGCGGGCAGGTTTCGATCGACGGTTTTGACATCTACGAGGACGCGAAGGAAGCGAAGAGCCGCATTGGCTACCTGCCAGAGCAGCCGCCGCTTTATCACGACATGACCGTTCTCGAGTATTTGAAGTTTGTGGCGGCGGCTAAGGGCGTTGCGAAGGACAAGCGCGATGAGCATCTGAATGCGATTATCGCTCTCACGCAGCTCGGCGACGTTGAGAACAGGCTCATCAAGCATCTTTCCAAGGGTTACATGCAGCGTGTCGGCGTGGCGCAGGCTCTCGTTTCCGACCCTGAGATTATCATCCTCGACGAGCCGACGGTCGGCCTTGACCCGAGACAGATAATCGAAATCCGCCAGCTCATCAAGGAGCTCGGCAAGGAGCATACAGTAATACTCAGCAGCCACATTCTGTCCGAAGTTCGTTCCGTTTGCGACAGACTCCTCGTCATTGCGAAGGGCAAATTAGTTGCAGATGATACACCAGAGGCACTTGAGGCTAAGTACGCACCTATGAGCTTCGAGGAGATTTTCCTGGAGCTTACGGGCGAGGTTGCGAGCGTGGATGCTATTCCTGAGTCGTTCGCAGCCAAG
>CAVEOR010000005.1:6916-9078 GCA_963617285.1 Anaerovoracaceae bacterium
ACACCGAAAGAGCCGCTCTCCGCTAGAATCAAGGCATTGATTGGCGGCAAGAAGTTCAAAATCGGCACCTATACGGTCGGCACAACCATCGTTGTTCTGGCGATTTTGGTAGTAATAAACATGTGCGTTTCCGCCCTTCCGCTGAAATGGACGAGCTTCGACCTCACCTCGAACGACCTTTACTCCATCAGCGACCAGACAGAGCAAATCCTCGAATCTCTGGATGAGCCCGTCAAGGTTTACTGGATCGTGCAGGACGGGAGCGAGGATGACGCGGTCGAAAAGCTCCTCGCAAACTACGCTGACCTCAGCAAAGACTTTACTTACGAGAAAATCGACCCAGTCGCAAATCCAAGCTTCACTTCGCAGTACACGACGGATTCAATCTACAACAATAGCTTGGTCGTTGTAAACTCGGATGAAACGAAGTCCAGATTCGTAAGCTACTACGATATTTACAGCTATTCCTACGACGATAACTACAATGAAGTCGTTGAATACAGCGGCGAAAGCGCGCTCACATCAGCCGTAAACTATGTAACGACGGACACTCAGACAAAGGCTTACTATTTGACAGGCCACGGTGAGGATTCAATTCCGACGAACCTCCAGTCAAGCATGGAAAACGACAATTTGACTACAGAGGAGCTCAACCTCGTTTCCGAGGAAGGCGTTCCAGATGATTGCGAAGCGCTTATCATTTACAGCCCAGCACGCGACATCTCAAGCAAAGAGCTCACGAAGATTGAAGACTACATGGAAAACGGCGGCAACATCCTCCTCATCACGGACTGTGACGCAGAGGGACTTGAAAATGTCGAAGAACTCATGGACGAATACGGCATTGAGCCAGTCGACGGCATGGTTGTAGAAGACGACAGCAACTACTTCATGAGTAACTACCCGAATTACCTCCTGCCTTCCATCGGAAGCCACGACATCACAGACCCGATTTCAGAGGGGAATTACTACGTTCTCCTGCCAGTTGCACAGGGCGCTGAGCTCGAGGAAAAGGACGACGTAACGACGACGGCACTCCTCTCCACGACGAGCGAGGCATATTCCAAGATTGACGGAATCAAGGCAACAAAGGCCGAGAAGGAAGACGGAGATATAGAAGCAGACGACGACGGATTCGCACTCGCGGTTGCAGCGGAGAACAGCACGAACGGCAGCAAGCTCGTTTGGGTTGGCAGTAGCAACATCGCTAACAGCAGCGTTGATGAGGCGGTTTCCGGCGCAAACACGGATATGCTCCTCAACTCCATGGGCTGGATGTGCGAAATCGAGGATTCAATCTCCATCCGCGCAAAGACTGTAGACAACGAGTACCTGTCGCTCACGGCGGCTCAGACGAATCGCTGGACGGTAATCATGGTAATCTTGATTCCGCTCGCGTTCGTGGCTTCCGGCATCTACGTATGGTTGCGCAGAAGAAAAGTCCACGCTTAGTGCAGATTCAATGCAATTAAGGAGGAAAATCCATGGCTAACACCAATTCAAATACGAAGAAAAAATTATCTCGCCCGACAAAATTCGCAATCCTCGTGGCTTGCCTGCTCGTCGCAGTCGGTGCCTATGCGTTAGCTGTACACATCGCAGCAAGCGAAGAAGAGACCGAAGAAAGCACGCAGACGGAGACATTCGTTTCCGTATCATCGGATGACATAACCAAGCTCACTTGGAGCTACGAGGACACCGAGTACACGCTCGAGAAAAACTCCGACGGCAACTGGATTTGGACGGATGATGAAGATTTCGAACTCGACCAAGACACGGTAAACGGAATGGCTTCCACGATTTCTAATATCGACGCGAGCCGCGTCCTTACGGGAGTTACAGATTATGCGCAGTACGGCCTTGACGAGCCAGAGAGCGTAATCACGTTCGAGACATCTGATGGCCAAGAGATTCAGATCATCACTGGCGACACGAACGAAGTCTCCAGCGAATACTATGCGAAGCGCTCGGACGACGAATCGGTTTATCTAGTAACAGGCGACTACCTGAACTATTACGAGTGGGGTGCAGAAGACCTCGCCGCTGCGGACGACGAAGAGGAGTCTGAATCCGACACAACCGATACCGACACTGAAAGTGTTGAATAATATAAATAGAAGCTTTTGAAAAAAGCGAGGGCAGCAAACGCGCCCTCGCTTTTT
>CAVEOR010000005.1:9440-17282 GCA_963617285.1 Anaerovoracaceae bacterium
GAGGATTCCGAGTGCAACTTCATCACAGGGCCGCGGCCGAGCAGTCCGCCGAAGTCGAGCTCCTCACCATCGGCGAGGCCGATAGCTGGAATGAGGCGGACAGCGGTAGTCTTGGAGTTGACCATTCCGATAGCGGCCTCATCCGCGATGATAGCCGAAATCGTCTCAGGTGCGGTCTCGCCAGGAACGACGATCATATCCAGGCCGACGGAGCAAACGGCAGTCATAGCCTCTAACTTCTCAATCGAAAGGCACTCGCTCCTAGCCGCTGCGATCATGCCGGCATCCTCTGTAACGGGGATGAACGCGCCAGAAAGTCCGCCGACGGAGGACGAAGCCATCACGCCGCCTTTCTTAACCGCATCATTTAACATAGCCAGGGCTGCGGTCGTCCCGTGGGTTCCGCATTGCTCGAGGCCGATTTCTTCCAATATATATGCGACGGAATCGCCGACCGCTGGGGTAGGGGCAAGCGACAGGTCGATGATACCGAACGGAACGCCGAGCATCTTGGATGCTTCGGTTCCGACGAGCTGGCCCATCCTGGTAATCTTGAACGCCGTCTTCTTGATGAGCTCGGCGACTTCGTTCAGCGGCGCGTCCTTAGGGAGCTTGCTGAGAGCCGAGCGAACAACGCCAGGCCCAGAGACACCGACATTGAGCACAACGTCAGGCTCGCCAACACCGTGGAATGCTCCAGCCATGAACGGGTTGTCCTCTGGTGCGTTGCAGAATACGACGAGCTTCGCGGCACCTATGCACTGATTGTCCTTAGTCAGCTCCGCCGCCTCGCGAACGACATTTCCCATGATTTTGACCGCATCCATGTTGATGCCAGCCTTGGTCGAGCCGATGTTCACGGACGAGCACACGAACTCGGTCTCGGCGAGAGCGCGAGGGATTGATTCGATGAGCTCGCGGTCGCCAGCGCTGAAGCCCTTCTGCACGAGGGCACTGTAGCCACCGATGAAGTTAACTCCAACAGCCTTTGCCACTCTGTCGAGCGTCTTCGCATACTTGACTGGGTCGCCGCCAGATGCCGCAACCAGCATCGCAATCGGAGTGACGCTGATGCGCTTATTTACGATCGGAATGCCGTATTTTTTCTCGATGAATTCGCCAGTCGATACGAGGTCCTTGGCGTGCGAGTAAATTTTGTTGTATATCTTTTCGCAGGAGCGGTCGATATCGCTATCCGCACAGTCGAGCAGGGAAATACCCATCGTGATGGTACGGATGTCGAGATTTTCCTCCTGAATCATGGTGATTGTCTCCATGATGTCGTTAAAATTTATCATTGATTGCCTCCTAGATTCTGTGCATCGAGTTGAAAATGTCCTCGTGCATTACGTGAACGACCATGTCTGGAACGGACGCCGCCAGATCCTTCTGCAGGCCCTCGATTTCGCATGTCATCTGGCTGATGTCTATGATCATAACCATGCAAAAATATCCATCCAGGATAGATTGCGTTACTTCCAAAACGTTTGCGTTCTTGCCTGCGCAAGCCGCCGAAACGCTCGCCAGGATGCCGACCATGTCTTTGCCAATTACTGTTACAACTGCTTTCATATCTTTCTCCTTATCTCCTTATCTCATAGGCGGGTTTGGCGTATCATTCTTCGCAAACTCCACCGAGTATTCATTATTTCTTAGCTTCGGGTCGATGCAATAACGGAAGGTGAGCGCGGGATATTTCTCCGCGAAATACTTCCGATTGCAAGCCTTGTGACCGAACATGTCATTATAGCATTTTTCGTTGGAAAATAAAAGAATTTCCGAGCGAATTCCATCCTCCTGCGAGGAAATTCCGCCATTTGACGCGCAAAAATCATTATCAGCCGAAGAGGTATCATTCGCCAGAGAGTTTTCGCTCAGCAAAGCCGTAAGCCCCGCCTCGAGACGCTCACGTGCAATTCTGCCTTCCACGAGCTGCCTGAACGCCGGGTGAAAAGCCGTCTCGTTGCCGATAATATCGCTCGATTTCAGACCGACGCGGATGATGTTGATCCCTGCATTATCGAGGATTTCGTATATCGCCTTTGAGCGATGGATGGCTTCCTCAGTGGAGAGCGGCTCGTATGTGCCAGCCTCCATCATGTCGTACAGCGCCGTGTCGTGAATCACGACCGTCGGGTAAATCCTCGCAATTTCGGGCGCGATTTTCACCGTCTCCTGAGCCGAGTAAATGCACTTCTTGAGGCTGTCGCCCGGGAGCCCGACCATTAGCTGGATGCCGAGCGTGAACCCGTACTCCTTGATAAGCGCCGAGCTCTGGTAGACAATCGCTGCGTCGTGCCCGCGTCCAGAAAGCCTCAAAACCTCATCGTCGAAGGACTGCACGCCGAGTTCAATCACGTCCACGCCGTAAGCCTTTAGATTGTCTAGAATCTCTGCATTTATATAATCGGGCCGCGTCGAAAGGTGAATCTTGTCGATTTTGCCTGCGTCCTTGTATTCCTTTGCGAGCGCGAGGAACGCGTTTTGCTCCTCGATAGGAATGCCAGTGAACGAGCCGCCGAAGAATGCCAGCTCGACGGTCTCAAGCCCCATATTTTCAATTGTAGAAAGGTGCTCCTCTATCGTCCGCCTCGCGTCGAGGGCCGTGACATCGCCAGAGCGAGCCGTAATCCGCTTCTGGTTGCAGAACACGCAGTCGTTGGGACAGCCGCGGTGTGAGATGAACACCGGAATTATCGCATGTGTTTTCATAATACTTCATTATACATTAAATCGTGCCAAATATCCACGCAAATACGAACAAATCGAAAAAAATCGAAAAAATCCCCGCACGCCTCGCACTTTTATGGTAAAATTGGAGCAGAAGGACTCTGAGTAAGTCTGCAGGAAAGAGAGCGGGCTGAGTGAGTCTAAAAGAGAGAGAAGAACAGGAGAGAGCAGGATGAGTGAAATCTGGATGCCAGAAGACGGCGAGATGACAATTGGTAACGACTGGGACGAGGTGCTCGCGGGCGAGTTCACGAAGGAGTATTTCGCGAAGTTGCGGGCGTTCGTCGAAGCTGAGTATGCGAGCCACAAGATTTATCCGCCGAAACGCGATATTTTCAATGCACTGGCGGCCTGCCCGTACAGCGAGACGAAGGTCGTGATTCTCGGTCAGGATCCGTACCATGGAGAGGGGCAGGCACACGGGCTTTGCTTTTCGGTGAATCGCGGAGTCAAGATCCCGCCTTCGCTTGTGAACATATACAAGGAACTCGAGCAAGACCTCGGAGTCAAGCCGCCGCAGCACGGCTGTCTCACGTCTTGGGCGGAGCAGGGGGTTCTGCTACTCAATGCGGTGCTGACTGTGCGAGAAGGCGAGCCGAACTCCCACAAGGGCAAAGGTTGGGAGATTTTCACGGACGCAATCATCCGCAAGCTGAACGAGCGCGAGAAACCGATGGTGTTCATCCTCTGGGGCGCGAACGCGAAGGCCAAGCAGGAGCTCATCACGAATAACAGGCACTTAATTCTCACGGGCGCGCATCCGAGCCCGCTGTCGGCATACAACGGATTCTTCGGCGGGGCGTATTTCAGCCGCGCGAACCGCTTCCTGTCGCTAGAAAACCAAGAACCCATCGACTGGTCCTCGGCTTCAGATATATAATTTTTTTGTTACTTTTGCTTGACAAACGGTAAATTTTCATATATCATAAAATCAAGAAATGGGTTTTTTGCTGAGTAAAGTCTCATGACTCGAAAAGGTTGCTCGTTTCTTTTTTTATATCAACAATTTCGTATAGATATAATCTGCCATCACTGTTATGCCTTACAACCATAGTAGCTCTAAACACATTGAATCGCTCAATCTCTCCCGAATTATCATATACTGGCAATCCAAATCGCGACTCATATCGATACCATCCATACTGTGCATCTCGTTTGTGTTTCTTCTTAGAATTATTTCGAAAAATCCTTTTCGTAGCAATTTCAATCATTTCTGGAATGCCTTGAATTGCATTCGCTTTCGCTTTTGCGTTAGCTCCTTTTAGAATTCGTGTATACTCAGAATGTGCATACTCATCTGGTAAATCCGTGCCGATATATATGATATCCGCTGTTTCCGCCACGATATACGATTCGCCAACAAATCGTCTTAGGTATTGCTCAACTTCATCCCAGTCAATTGAACGCTTCCCCTTGAACAAAATATCGTTAATCACCACAATTTTCTTGCCATCTAAATCTTCTATTACGCTGATTTTCCTGTCAGGTCTATTCAATGCATCCCTTTTATCTTCTGCACACATGTTGCCACCTATTTCCTACACTTTCAATTTCCTTAAGCTTATGGTAACAGTTTACATCAATACAAACGTCGTGTCAATACACAATTTTACAGTTTTGATAAAATCAACACATCTGTGCACTATTAGAACATTCAAATCGAGAACGGGCGAGGGAAGCTATTTTTTTGTTCTGAGACCTTCCAAAAGTCGGCAGATTATGGTACAATATCTGTGTATGTAATTTGCTAAGAAAGGCGGAATCGAATATGACGTTTGCAAAGGTTTGCCTCGCGGTTCTTGTTTGCGTTCCGCTGGCAGCACTCATCTGGTTTTTCGTGAAGAAACTGGTGGATGAGATTAGATAGAAATATACAGTACAGAAATCGAGGGTGAAGGCAATGGAATCGCGCAGCAAAGGCATTTTCATTTCAATAGAAGGACCGGACGGGTCGGGCAAATCCACGCAAATCGAGAACATCAAGGAATTTCTTCGTGAGGCGGGGATTGATTTCGTATTCACGAGAGAGCCGGGCGGGACGGCCATCGGCGAGAGAATCAGAGAAATCATACTCGACCGCAATTGCAAGGAAATGGACTCAATGACGGAGGCTTTGCTGTACGCGGCGGCGCGTGCGCAGGATGTGGCTGAGGTTATTCGCCCAGCGCTCGCGGCGGGCAAGGTCGTAATCTGCGACAGGTTCGTCGACTCGAGCCTCGCATACCAAGGCTACGGCCGCGGACTCGGCGATGCCGTCACCATCATAAACGGCTACGCGATAGACGAGTGCGTGCCAGACATTACATTCCTGCTCAAGCTCGACCCGAGGGTTGGCAAGGGCAGAATCAAAGACGAATTGCAAGACAGGCTCGAGGCCGAGAAGGAAGCGTTCCACATGGAAGTCTACCAAGGCTATCTCGAACTCGAGAAAAAATACCCTAATAGAATCGTCGGAATAGACGCATCAGGTAGCGTCGACGATATCAAGGAGCAGATATACGCTAAGCTCCGCGAGAAGCTAGGAATGCTGTAGATGCACAGGGCGAGCGAGCACTGATCGCGAGCCAACCCAGCAAGCGCAGAGCATGCGGGCGAGCAGGCGCACTACGAATACGGAGGAGAAAAATTGTCATTAGCCGATTGGAGAGATGAGCAAAACTTAATAAATCGAATCTCGGCGGCAATCAGAAATGGCAACGTTTCTCACGCATATATCATCGAGGGCGACACGCAGACGGACAAGGAAGCATTCGCAAGGGATTTCCTGAAGGCGGTCACGTGCAAGGTTAGACCGGGCATCGGCTGCGACGAATGCGCAAGTTGTCGCAAGATAGCGCATAACAATTCAGAGGATCTGTATGTTGTGCGGGCAGAGGGCCTCTCCGTGAAGGACAAGGATGTCGAGATCTTGCAGGACAATCTCAATGTCAAACCCGCAGGCGATTGCAATATGGCCATCATCGCCGATGCGGACACGATGACACCGAGAGCGCAGAACCGCTTTCTCAAGACGCTCGAGGAGCCGCCAGGGAATGCGATTATTTTGCTGCTGAGCGACAACAAGGAGAACCTGCTGCAGACGATACGCTCACGCTGCGTTGCCTACAGAATCGGTGGATTCAAGACGGACGAAGAGAAGTATGAGACGGCAAACACTTTGGTGGATATGCTGATTGACGACGAGAAGTTTTTTTATCTGAAAAATTTCCTGACTTCGAATGTCAAGAACAGAGATGAGGCGCTGAGGCTGCTGGATGGCATGGAAATCATCTACAGGAACTTTGCGATTGGCGGCGACGAGAGGGCGAACCTCGTGCGGCGTGAAGAAATTTTCTCGTATATAGAATTTATTGAGGAAGCAAGGCGCGACATAATTGCGAACGTGAATTATGGCTACGCACTGAAAAATTTGATAATAAAAATCGGAGGAATATATGGTTAAAGTTACAGGAGTCAGATTCAAGACGGCGGGCAAGGTTTACTACTTCGACCCGGACGGATTCGAACTGCATATCGGCGATAATGTCATCGTCGAGACGGCGAGGGGCATGGAGTTCGGCACCATCACCATGGAGACGACGGAGGTCAGCGAGAAGGAAATCGTTTCCCCGCTCAAGAAAATCATGAGGATTGCGGACGAAAACGACTACAATAAGCACCTCGAGAACGCGAAGAAAAAGGAAAAAGCGATGAAGCTCTGCCAGGAGAAGATCGACAAGCGCGGTCTGGAGATGAAGCTCATCGACGTGGAATATACATTTGATAATAGCAAGGTCATCTTCTACTTCACGGCGGACGGGCGCGTGGACTTCCGCGAGCTGGTCAAGGACTTGGCGGCTGTGTTCAAGATGAGAATCGAGCTCAGACAGATCGGCGTGAGGGACGAGGCGAAGATGATGGGCGGAATCGGAAGCTGCGGCAAGGCACTCTGCTGCCACGCATGGCTGGCGGATTTCGAGCCTGTTTCCATCAAAATGGCTAAGGTGCAGGGACTTTCGCTCAACCCAGCGAAGATTTCCGGCATTTGCGGACGCCTCATGTGCTGCCTCAAATACGAAAACGACATTTACCTCGAGCTTCGCAAAGGCATGCCAGATGCTGGCGAGAAGATTAAGACGCCAGATGGCATGGGCAAGGTCGTTGATACCAACATCATCGAAGGGAAGGTGAAGGTGCGCCTCATCATGGAAGGCGAGAAGAATTCCAACGGTGAGGAGAAGCTCACGCCAGACATCTACACATATAAAAAGGAAGAAATTAAACGCGTCGACCGCCACAAGGGCCACAAACATGGCAAGGACAGAGATAAGGAGAAGGAAAACATCTTCGAGGGCATGGACGCTGAGACGAAGCGCGAGATGGAAGAGCTGATCAAGGATTAGCGATATATAATATGGAAAGAATAGATAACATAGGCTTCGGTGACCTGAAGCTCATCCAGGATCCAGACGAGTTCTGCTACGGCGTAGACGCGGTGATTCTGGCGGATTTCGCGGCGAAGCATGCGAGCGGTAGGCCAGAGACCATCGTCGATCTCGGCACGGGAACGGGCGTGATTCCGCTCATCCTCTCGGCAAAGACGGACGCGAGCAGAATCTGCGGACTCGAGCTGCAGGAGGCGTCCTACGAGCGTGCACTGCGGAATATCGAGCTGAACGCTGGGAATAACGGTATAGGTGAGAGACTTAGCTTTTTACTCGGCGATGTGAAGAGTGCGGCAAGAGATGTTTTGTTAGATATGAAGGGCACGGTCGACGTGGTTACGACCAACCCGCCGTACATGCAGGCGCAGGGCGGCCTGACTTGTGCGAACTCCGCAAAGAGCATCGCAAGGCACGAGACGAGCGCTGGACTTGAGGATTTCTTCGCATGTGCAGCGGATTTGCTGAAGAACCGCGGAGAGCTTTTCATGGTGCATAGACCGTCGCGGCTTGCGGATATCTGTTGCTACGGGCGCAAGTATGGACTCGAGCCGAAGGAAATGTGCTTCGTGGCACCGAACGCGAAGAAGGCACCGAACATCATACTCGTGCACTTCGTCAAGGGCGGCGGCAAGGAGCTGAGGGTGCTCGACCCGCTTTTCGTATACGGCGAGGATGGCGAGTACACGGC
>CAVEOR010000005.1:17338-22858 GCA_963617285.1 Anaerovoracaceae bacterium
GCTCCCAAATATAACCAATCTTGCAAGTTAAAATTTAGCAATCTAAAAAATTTTTAGAAAAACCATAAGATTTTATAAAAAAGTGGTTGCAATTATTTCCATTTATGGGGTATAATAAGGATGGCAGATAAAAGGCCGAATTTTCAGCAAAGGAGGTATGAGAATGACGCTTACAGTCACGCCGAAGGGCGTTGCACTCGCGGTAATTGCCGTTTTGGTAATCATCGTGTTAATTTACATCATCGTGCTCATACGAAAGCTGATTGAAAGTCTCAAGAAGTTAGATGGAGTCTTGGACGACGCCAAGTCGATGACAGAGATCACATCGGCGAGGGTTGAGCAGGTTGACGGAATTGTCAGCGGCATCGGTGACGTTGTCGGGCAGACGGTTAACGCAATCGCGGGCAACCAGAGCACTGTCAACGCGGCGACGCACATCGTTGATGCAAGCTCATCGCTTGTCGGGATTTTCAAGAAAAAACCAAAGGCCGAGGATGCGCCAGAGCCAGAGACTAAGAAGTCGCAGAAGGCGAGAAAGCCGAGAAAACCGAGAATCACGGTTACTACGAACAAGTCGAGGGCGAGGGCAAAGGCGGCCGCAGAAGCTCAGAAGGCGGAGAGCCAGAAGAGCACAACCAAGAAGGCCGCGAGCAAAACGGCCGAAACGAAATAGGCTATAACAAAAGAGCAATAAAAATGAATTTTATGCGGAGGTATTAAAATGAAAGCAACAGGAATCGTTAGACCAGTAGACCCATTAGGAAGAGTAGTTATTCCAGTAGAACTTAGAAGAACTCTTGACATCAAGACAGATGATGCACTCGAGGTTTTCGTTGATGGCGACTACATCATGCTGAAGAAGTACAACCCAGCATGCATCTTCTGCGGCGACGCAAGAGACGTTATAGACATCAAGGGCAAGAAGGTTTGCCAGCATTGTCTCGAAGAAATGAAGAAACTGTAGGCTGACGGAGGCTGAAATTGGCTAAATATCTTGTAAAAAAAAGCGGACCTTTGAGAGGCGAAGTCTATATCAGCGGTGCCAAGAACGCTGTGCTTCCACTTATGGCAGCAGCGCTGCTCGCTGAGGACGAATGCATCATCAGAGATGTTCCGATGCTCCGCGACGTGGCATTCATGAAAGAAATTCTGATTTCGCACGGAGCAAAAATAACCGAACTCGAAGAAAATATTTTGGCCATCGAAACCGAGGATATCACGTCTACGGAAGCAAAATTTGAACTTGTTAACAAGATGAGGGCCTCCATTCTGATTATGGGGCCCCTTCTTGCGCGTAAGGGAAAAGCTAGGATTCCGCTGCCGGGCGGCTGTGCGATCGGTGCAAGGCCAATCGACCTTCATCTGAAGGGACTGGAGGCATTGGGCGCGATCATCACGCTGAACGACGAGGAAGGCTATGTCGAGGCAGTCGCAGGGCCGCAAGGGCTCATAGGCGATTCCATTTACCTTGACTTCCCAAGCGTTGGCGCGACTGAGAATATCATGATGGCGGCCGTTCTGGCGCAGGGCACGACCTTTATCGAAAACGCGGCGGAAGAGCCGGAGATCGTTGACCTCGCGAACTTCCTGAACAAGATGGGAGCGAAGATCAAGGGCGCGGGCACGGACACCATCAAAATCGAGGGTGTCGCAAGTTTGCATGGAGCCAAACATACAGTTATCCCAGACCGAATTGAGGCTGGGACTTTTATGCTGGCTGCGGCAATCACTCGCGGGTCGCTCAGAATTGCGAACGTCGTACCGGCGCATCTGAAGCCTATCATCGCCAAGTTGCGTGAGTGCGGAGTTAGAATTGAAGTTGGGGACGACGACATGATCGTCAGGGGCGACCTCGGTCCACATACGGCGACCGACATCAAGACGCTTCCATATCCAGGATTTCCGACGGACATTCAGTCGCCTTTCATGACGTATTTGACGACGGTTGAAGGTCAGAGCACCGTAATCGAGACCGTGTTCGAGAACAGGTTCATGCACGTTGCCCAGCTGAACAAGATGGGTGCGAGCATCGAAGCAATAGGAAACAAGGCTATCATCAAAGGAAACTCGAAGCTCCGTGGATGCGAGGTCATGGCGACCGACCTTCGCGCGGGTGCTGCTCTTGTATTGGCAGGACTTGTGGCTGAGGGCGAGACGGAGATTTCCGAGATTTATCATGTCGAGCGCGGCTACGAGAAGTTCATCGAGAAATTCGAGAAATTGGGTGCAAGCATAACGAAAATCGACTAGCATAGAAATTTGCTGGGCGAGAAAGGTTTTATTGAAAGGAATCGGAATGGCAGATCTGAAATACTTAAGACGTTTATCGAAGGATTACCCGAATATCATGGCGGCCTCGGCTGAAATCATCAACCTTAAGGCGATTTTAGCTTTGCCGAAGGGGACTGAGTACTTCCTCAGCGACCTGCACGGCGAGCACGAGGCGTTTATCCACATGCTCAAGAGCGCGTCTGGAACGATCAAGGCGAAGATTGACGAGCATTACGGCGGGGTCCTCACTTCGAAGGAGAGGGACGACCTGGCGGCTTTGATATACAACGCTGAGGCTGAGATTGCAAGGCGCAAGAAGACCGAGGAGGACTTTGATGAGTGGTGCGTCAAAGTTATTTATCGTTTAATTACGATATGCAAATCCGTTTCCACCAAATACACGCGTTCGAGGGTTCGTGGGCGTTTGCCGAAGTACATGGACTACAGCATCGACGAGCTTTTGCACGCGGACGACGAAGAAAACAAGACGCATTACTACGCACAGATCATCCATTCGATTGTAGAGTGCGGAGTGGCGGAAAAATACATCATTCAGCTCACGGAGTCCATCAGCAGTTTGGCTGTGGACAAGCTGCACATCATCGGAGACATCTTCGACAGAGGTGCGCATCCGGACGAGATCATGGATTTCCTCATGGACTATCACGACGTGGATTTCCAGTGGGGCAATCACGACATCGTTTGGATGGGAGCTGCGATTGGCAACTGGGCTTGCATGACGAATTTGCTGAGAATGAACATCAGCTACAACAACTTCGACATGCTCGAAGTCGGCTACGGCATCAACCTGAGGCCGCTCGCGACATTTGCTGAGAAGGTATACGGCGACGACCCTTGCGAGTTCTTCAAGCCGCACATCCTCGACAGGAACAAATACGACCCGGTCGACGAGAAGCTGGCTGCGAGAATGCACAAGGCAATCGCGATTTGCCAGTTCAAGGTTGAGGGGCAGAGAATTAAGGCTCACCCTGAGTACAAGCTGGAGAAGAGGCTTTTGCTGGACAAAATCGACTTTGATAAGGGCACGGTGGAGATCGAAGGGAAGACTTGGGAGCTTCGCGATACGAATTTCCCGACGCTCGACCCTGCGCATCCATACGATTTGACGCCAGAGGAGAAGGACATGCTCAAGTCGCTTGAGGCTTCTTTCTTGAATTCGGAGAAGTTGCAGAAGCACATCAAGTTCCTCTATAGCCACGGCGCATTGTACACTCGCGTGAACGGGAATCTCCTGTTCCACGGCTGCATTCCGACGGACGAAAACGGCGAGTTCGAGGAGGTTGAGCTCAACGGTGTCAAGCTTTCGGGCAAGGCGCTCATGGATTACCTCGATGACGAGGTGCGCAAGGCGTATTTCGAGCCGAATAAGTCTGGCGAAATCGGTCGCTCGGGCGATATCATGTGGTATCTGTGGCTCGGCGCAAGCTCGCCTCTCTTCGGTAAGGAGAAGATGACGACCTTCGAGAGGCTCTTTATTGCGGACAAAGCTTCGCATAAGGAGTACACGAAGCCGTATTACACTTTTATCAATGAAAGATCGTTCTGCGAGAAGATTCTCGAGGAGTTCGGGCTCAGCTCGCGGACATCGAAGATCCTCAACGGGCACGTTCCGGTGAAGATCAAGGACGGTGAGTCGCCAATCAAGGGCGGCGGCTTGCTGTATGTAATAGATGGAGGAATATCCAAGGCGTACCAGAAGCAGACGGGAATCGCTGGGTATACTTTCATATTCAACTCGCGTTTCATGGCGCTGGCTGAGCACAAGCCTTACAGCCCGCTCATGCCGGACGGCACGCAGGAATTCCACTCGCCGGTCATGAAGACAGTTGAAACTATGCCGGAGAGGCTACTCATCAAGGACACGGATCAAGGCGAAGACTTCGCGGAAAGAATTAATGATTTGAATGATTTGGTGGAGGCTTTTAAGACAGGACAATTAAAGGAAATCTATTGACAATAGGGCCGCATTTTCGCTCGATTTTCCTAGGACTAATTTTTAGGAATTGGGTCGGGATGCGGCCGTGCGATTTTTGCTGATTACAAGAAAACATTTAGTGCTATCTTTGCACGGTTCGTGGCTAGGCATGACGGGCTTCTGTAGAATTTGTGCGAAGGATGGTAATGGAACTTGTCAGCAGAATTCGGAAAAAGACTAAAAGAAGTTAGAATGCGATCGGGCTATACACAGAGCGATTTGGCGCGGAAAATAGGCGTTTCCGTGAACCACATCTCAGCGATTGAACGCGGCGTTTATGAGACGAGAGTCGATACGCTCGCGAAGATTGTGCTTGCTCTGGACACGAGCGCTGATTATTTGATGTTCGGGATCGACAACGATGAAAAGCCGCTCGCGCGAGCTTTCTCGAGGGCGAATTCGCTGGGCGAGGAGAAGCAGGCGTGGGTTTGCGACTATCTCGAGGCGATTCTGAAGGTTCAGGACGCGGAGGACGAAAAATAATTACCATGAGAAAGAAAATTACGATTACCGTGGCTAATCCCGCGGGAAACAAGACGATATTCGTACACGATAGCTTTGAACGCGAATCTTATGCGGCTGTCGCTGAGCAATTGCTCGCGATGAAGGACATTGCCGCTGAACAGGTCGCGTTTATTTTGTTCGCTCCGGAGTGCGGGCGAGCTGAGGGCAGGATGGAGATGTGCGGCCTCGAGTTCTGCGGGAACGCGACACGGGCGTTTGGCCTGATGGTCGCTCGGGAGCTCGGGATTGCTGGCGAGGGGCACGTGTTCCTCGACGTTAGCGGCACGAATGAGATCCTTACGGTGGATGTGAACACGGACACGGGGTATGCACGGGTCAAGATGCCCGCTTGCGTTGGTGTGAGCGAGCTCGACCGCTTCCAGGCGGTTGACTTCGGAGGCATCCTGCATTTAATCTTGCCGGATGTGGAGCCGAGCGTAGAGAACTTCGAGCGCGTGAAATCCTTAGTCTACGCGAACCAGAATCCGCCAGCGATGGGTGCCATGTTCTACGATACGCAGAAAAAATTCCTCACGCCGGTTGTTTACGTGAAGGACGTTGATAGCACATACTTCGAGGGCTCGTGTGCGAGCGGCTCGGCGGCCTGCGCTGTAGCATTCGGCCTCGCTGAGGCGGCTGCGGCTGGAGAAGACGGAGTCCACAGTTTCACGCTCCCGCAGCCTCGCGGCACAATCGAGGCGAGCGTCGAAATCAAGAACGGCCGCCCCGCAAACGTATACATCGGGGGT
>CAVEOR010000006.1:0-21732 GCA_963617285.1 Anaerovoracaceae bacterium
TTTCTCGGAAATCATCAGGAAGCTCCCGTCGAGCAACGTCACTATAAATGCTGAAGGAGAAAATGTACTCATCACGTGCGCAAGCTCAGAGTTCAACATCCTCGGCCTGGCGCCAGACGAATTCCCTAATATAAACATAGAAATCAAAGAAAACGAGAAAATTTCCTTCGAGAAAGAAACTCTGAAAGAGATGATCAGAAAGACTGCATTCGCAGCGAGCATCGACGAGACTCGCGGAGTTATCACAGGCGTACTCGTAGAGATGAAGGAAAGAAAGCTCAACATGGTTTCCCTCGACGGATTCCGCATGGCTGTTTCCAGAGAAGATATCATCAACGGCAAAGAGCAGAATATCATCATTCCTGCTAAGATTCTCAACGAAATCAGCAAAATCATCACAGAGGAAGAAGGAGAATCGCAAGATGTATCCATGTATATCAGCGAAAAGAGAGCAATTTTCATCATTGATGATTCAAAAGTTGTGCTCAGACTTCTCGAAGGTCAGTTCGTAGATTACAATGGAATCCTGCCGAAGGATAGCAAGGTTCGCGTAGTTGTAAACAAGGCTGATCTACTCGAGAGCATCGAAAGAGCATCACTCCTCGCAAAGGTTGGCAAGAACAACCTCATCAAGCTTGATATAAAAGATGGCCAGATGGAAGTTACATCCAAGTCTGAAGAAGGAAACGTAAAGGAAGATGTTATAATTTCCAAAGAAGGCGATGATCTGACAATCGGCTTCAACTCGAAGTACATGATAGATGCGCTCAAGGCAATAGATGATGAAGAAATCGCTATGTATTTCAACACGAGCATCAGCCCTTGCCTCATCAAGCCGCTCGCAGGAGACTCATACGAATATCTGGTTCTTCCGGTAAGAATAACTAATAATTAATACAATAAGACAATATGTATATCAAAAGCATTGAATTAAAAGACTTTCGTAATTACGAAAGTCTTAGTCTTAAATTTAATAGAAATGTGAACCTCATTCTAGGAAATAACGCTCAAGGCAAGACGAATCTCCTCGAAGCAATCTACGTTTCTTCCATAGGAAAATCGTTCCGCACGAGCAAAGACCACGACATGATTAGGTTCGGCTGCGACTTCGCAAGAGTAAGCGTTGAGACGGTCAAGGACGATATGGATGGCAGTGTAGAAATCATATTTTCCAACGATTCGAAGAAATACGCGAAGATTGACGGAGTGAAGATTAGGAAAAATTCCGAGCTCCTCAAGAATGTCTATATCGTAATCTTTTCGCCAGAGGATCTGAAGATTGTCAAGGATGAGCCAGAGAAGCGCCGCAAATTCATAGACCGCGAGCTATGCCAAATTAGCCCCGCATATTACGACGCGCTCTCAAACTACAAGAAAATCCTCATGCAGAGAAACGCCTATCTCAAAGAGTTTGAAATCAGGCAATCCATGCTCGAAGTCTGGGATATGCAGCTTGCGAAATACGGCTCAATCGTAATGAAACACAGAGACGATTTCATCAAAGAACTTTCGCAAATCGCCGCCAAGACTCACTATAAAATCACAAATGGCAAGGAAAATCTGGAGGTGAAATACACTCCAAACATAGAAATTTTCTCAGATGCGGGCGAGCAAGAGGAATATTTCTATAACAAAATCAAGAGCGCATATGAATCCGACCTCAGGCAGCGGACTACGACGAAGGGCCCACACAAGGACGACTTCGAGATTTTCATAGATGGCATAAACGTCAGGAGTTTCGGCTCGCAAGGGCAGCAGAGAACGTCCGCGCTATCGCTGAAGCTGGCGGAAATCAGCATAATCAAGGAAGAGACGGGATACGAACCTGTGCTTCTGCTCGACGATGTGATGAGCGAACTCGACATTGAGCGGCAGGAATATTTGGTGAAATCGCTATCGAATGTGCAGCTCTTCATAACGACGACGGAAATTCCGGAAATTTTGATAAAAAAATTCCCTGAGTACACGGAATATTTTGTCGAAAAAGGGCAGATAACATCGAAAAAGGAATAATAACAGATTTACATAAATATATATCAATATTTTAATTTTGAAAATATGGCGAGAAATCGGGGATTTCAGCAATGTTTCGGAGATATTTAATAATAAATTTCCAAACAGCGTTAAATCCTCATTTTTTATTGTAATTTTTGCTCGATTGTGATATAGTATATTGTGATTATCTGTCCATAGGACAGGCTTCAAAAGATAAGAAAAGGGAGACAAAATGAGTTTAGAAGAAAAGACAAACGGTCAATATGACGCGGGGCAAATTCAAGTCTTAGAAGGTCTTGAAGCAGTCAGAAAAAGACCCGGTATGTATATCGGCAGCACGGGTCCCAGAGGGCTTCACCACCTTGTTTATGAAATAGTAGATAACAGTATTGACGAGGCACTTGCAGGATATTGCAAGACCATCAACGTTACCATCCAGAAGGACAATTCCATCATGGTCGAGGACGACGGCAGAGGTATGCCAGTCGACAAGCACCCGAAGATGGGAATTCCGGCGGTCGAAGTTATTCACACCGTTCTGCACGCCGGCGGTAAGTTCGGCGGCGGGGGATACAAGGTATCCGGCGGTCTCCACGGCGTAGGTGCGTCCGTAGTTAACGCGCTTTCCACACGCATGGAGGTTGAAGTTAAGAGAAACGGCAAGATCTACAAGCAGTGCTACGAGAAGGGTAAGACCGTAACCAAGCTTGAGGTTGTCGGCGAGTCCCGCAAGACTGGTTCCAAGACCACATTCTGGCCAGATCCTGAGATCTTCACGGAGACGACGGTATTCGACTTCGATACGCTCGAGCATAGACTCAGAGAGATGGCGTTCCTCAACAAAGGAATCAAGATCGTCTTCAAGGACGAAAGAGAAGGAAAGAAGAGAACCGAGACCTACCACTACGAGGGCGGCATCAAGGAATTCGTAACTTTCTTGAATAAGAACAAGGACGCAATGCATCAGGATGTCATTTACTTCGAAATAATAAAGGACACCTGCGAGGTAGAAGTTGCAATGCAGTACACGGATACTTATAGCGAACTCATCCTCGGCTATGCTAACAATATCAACACTACAGACGGCGGTACACATATCGTCGGATTTAAGAGTGCGCTCACGAGAGTTTTCAACGATTACGGCAAGAAGGCGAAGATTCTCAAGGAGAACGATTCCCTCAGCGGCGACGACGTAAGAGAAGGTCTGACGGCTATTATTTCCGTCAAGCTTGAGGAGCCGCAGTTCGAAGGTCAGACGAAGGCAAAACTCGGAAACTCCGAGATTAGAGGCTTCGTTGAGACATCGACTAACGAGAATTTGACTGCTTTCCTCGAGGAGAACCCTGCTCAGGCAAAGATCATAATCGAGAAATGCATCAAGGCAGCTCGTGCTCGTGAAGCAGCAAGAAAGGCTCGTGACCTTACTAGAAGAAAAGGCGCTCTTGAGAGCTTCTCGCTTCCTGGCAAGCTCGCTGACTGCTCCGAGAAGGATCCGGCACTTTCGGAAATCTTCCTGGTAGAGGGTGACTCTGCAGGCGGTTCCGCAAAGGACGGAAGAGACAGAAAGAGACAGGCAATCCTGCCGCTCAGAGGTAAAATCCTCAACGTTGAGAAGGCAAGACTCGACAGAATCCTCAGCTCAGAAGAAATCAAGAACATGATCACAGCTTTCGGCTGCGGAATCGGCGAGGACTTCAACCTTGACAAACTCAGATACCACAAGATTATCATCATGACAGATGCCGATGTCGACGGAGCACATATCAGAACGCTGCTCCTGACATTCTTCTACAGATACATGAAGCCGCTCATAGAGGGAGGCTATGTTTACGCTGCGCAGCCACCGCTTTATCAGGTAAAGAAGGGCAAGGAAGTTTACTATACGTACAGCGAAGAAGAGCAGGTTAAGCTCATGAATGATATCGAGAGCAAGCCAGGCAAGGCGGACATCCAGAGATACAAAGGTCTGGGCGAGATGGACGCGGAGCAGCTCTGGGAGACGACAATGGACTTCAACCACAGAACGCTCGTACAGATAACGCTCGACGACAGTGCAGCAGCTGACGAAATCTTCACGACCCTGATGGGCGACAAGGTTCCGCCGCGTAAGAAATTTATTGAAGATAACGCGCAGTACGCGACAATAGACGCATAAGGAAGGAGGGCGAATCGAGATGACAACTTTATTAGAAGACCAGAAAATGCTTCAACACGAGATACATGACGAGATGAAGCAATCATATATCGACTATGCGATGAGCGTAATCGTAAGCCGTGCCCTTCCAGATGTAAGAGACGGACTCAAGCCGGTACACAGGAGAATCCTCTACGGCATGAGTGGGCTGGGCGTAACGCCGGACAAGCCGCACAAGAAATCGGCTCGTATCGTCGGTGAAGTAATGGGTAAATATCACCCTCATGGTGACTCATCTATATACGATGCAATGGTAAGACTGGCGCAGTCTTGGAACATCAGACACACGCTCGTTGACGGACACGGAAACTTCGGTTCTGTCGACGGCGACGGCGCTGCTGCTATGCGTTACACGGAGGCGAGAATGACTCCGCTTGCGCTGCAGATGCTCAGAGATATCGACAAGGACACGGTTGACTTCGTTCCTAACTTCGACGGTGAGGAACAGGAGCCAGTTGTACTTCCGTCCAGATTCCCGAACCTGCTGGTAAACGGCTCGAACGGTATCGCTGTCGGCATGGCAACATCCATTCCACCGCATAACCTCGGAGAGACGATTGACGCGGCTGTCAAGATTATCGACGAGCCAGAGTGCACGATCGATGACCTTTGCAAGATTGTCAAGGGTCCTGACTTCCCGACGGGCGCCATCATCATGGGCAAAAACTCCGCAAAGCAGGCATACAAGACCGGCCAGGGCAAGGTCGTTGTCCGCGCGGTAACGGAAATCGAAGAGTCGAACAGAGGCAAGCAGCAGATTATCGTAACGGAGATTCCTTATCAGGTTAACAAGGCTCGCCTTATCGAGAAGATGGCGGAGCTCGTCAAGGACAAGAGAATCGAAGGCATCTCCGAAATCCGAGACGAATCCAACCGTAAGGGTATGAGAATCGTCATCGAACTGAAGAAAGACGCGAATGCGCAGATTATATTAAACAGACTTTTCAAGCACACTCAGATGCAGGAGAGCATTTCCATGATTATGCTCGCAATCGTCGACGGCAGACCGAAGATCCTCAATCTCCGCGAAATCCTGGACGAGTACCTCAAGCACCAGAAGGAAGTTGTGACGAGAAGGACGATTTTTGATAAGAAAAAGGCGGAAGCTCGTGCGCACATCTTGGAAGGCTACAGAATTGCGCTTGACAATATCGACGAGATTATCAAGATTATCAGAAACAGCTACAACGACGCGAAGGAAAAGTTGATGGATAGATTCAGCCTTTCCGAAATCCAGGCGCAGGCAATCCTCGACATGCAGCTGCGTAGGTTGCAAGGTCTGGAAAAAGAGAAGATCGAGAACGAGTATCAGGAACTCATGAAGAGAATCGCTTACTACGCAGAGCTTTTGGCTGACGAGCACAAGCTCATGGGAGTAGTCAAGGACGAGCTTCTCGAGATCAAGGAAAAATGGGGCGACAAGCGTAGAACGAAGATCAAGGCAGACCAGACTGAAATCGACGAGGAAGATTTGATCGAAGAAGAAAACGTCTGCGTTACGCTCACGCATCTTGGATACATCAAGAGAGTCCCAGTAGATACATACAAGTCGCAGCGCCGCGGCGGCAAGGGCGTGACGGGCATCACGACGAGGGAAAACGACTTCGTCAAGAACCTGATTATGACCTCGACCCACGATTACCTGATGTTCTTCACGAACACGGGCAAGGCGCACAAGATCAAGGCTTACGAGATTCCAGAGGCGACGAGAACTGCCAAGGGAACTCCAGCCGTAAACTTCTTGAACTTGATGCAGCGTGAGAGAATCACAGCGGTTATTCCAATCCAGGAATTCTCAGAAGACAAGTACCTCATCGCTGTAACTAAGCAGGGCACAATCAAGAAGACCGCACTTTCCAACTTCGATACGAACAGGAAGACTGGCCTCATCGCAATGAACCTCAAGGAAGGCGACGAACTTATCGGAATCAAGCAGACGAGCGGCACGAACAACGTAATCATCGTAACCAAGCAGGGCAAGTGCATCTGCTTCTCCGAGGACGACGTTAGACCTATGGGCAGAATCGCTGGTGGCGTTCGCGCTATCAAGCTCGAGAAGGACGACGAAGTCGTTGCAATGGAACTGGTTGAACCGGGTCAGGAACTGCTCGTCGTTACGCAGAAGGGCTTCGGCAAGAGAACGAAGGTCGAGGACTACAAGATTCAGGTTCGCGGCGGCAAGGGTCTCTTGACATATGACAAGGCGAAGTTCAAGAAGACGGGTGAGCTCGTCGGAGCTATGGCTGTCGATGATGACGATGACATCCTCCTCATCAATTCGGACGGCATCATCATCCGCATGGCAGCAAACGAAATCAGCAAGCTCGGCAGAGCAACGCAGGGCGTCAAGATCATGAATGTCGGCGAAGATGCGAACATCATCGCACTCGCGAAGGTCATCAAGGATGATGAACTCGAGAACGACAAAGACACAGACGGCGAGGCTGGCGGAGATGCGGGCAAGGCTGAGGCAGAGGATGACGGCCAGGAGCAGATGACGTTCTAAGCGCCATAGAAGTTCTGGGCGATTAGAATTTGTGAAGCAGATAAATTTTATTTGAAGATAAATTGAGGAGGGATTAACATGGCGGACAAGGTTAAATTTACGATTCCAGGGAAGCCGGAATACATTGCGATGGTTAGGCTCGCGGTCGGATCGATTGCGGACACATCGGGATTTAACGTTGAGGAAATTGAAGACATCAAGACCGCTGTGGGGCAGGCATGCAAGAACATCTCGTGCCATGGCAAGGAAGGACTTTTGTCGGAATACGAGCTTGAGTGCATAGCCGACAAGGATTTCATGGAGATTTACGTGACCGACACTGGCACGATGGAAGGAGCAGGCGAACTCTCCATGCACTGTATGGATTGCCCGAACGAAGGAGATCTCGGCGTCTTTGTCGTTAAGACATTGATGAGCGAGGTTGAACTCATCGAGAATCCGAACCACAAAAAAACGATTAAGATGATTAAGAGGAAATAATGCAGCAGAAGCAGAGGACGGCAGAGCTACTCAAGGAGTATGCCCAGCATCCCACGATTGAGCTTCGGAATCAGATAGTTGAGGAGAATCTGTATATCGTGGATATCTTAATAAGAAAATACCTCGGCAAGGGCGTGGAACACGACGATTTATATCAAGTGGGTGCCATGGCTCTGGTTTCTGCTGTCGAGAGATTCGACCCGTCGAAGGGATTCGAGTTTCAGAGCTTCGCGACGCCGACGATTCTCGGCGAGATCAAGAAGTATTTCCGTGACAAGGAGTGGAGCCTCAAGGTGCCGCGCCGCATGAAGGAGAACGCGGGCAAGGTGCAGGAGGCGAAGGAAAACCTCACTGGACAGCTCGGGCGCGTCCCGACGGTTGCGGAAATTTCCGCTGTGACGGGACTGACGCATGAGCAGATAATCCAGGCGATGGAAAGCGCCAAGGCTTACGGCACGTATTCGCTGGACAGCCCGTCGCTCACATCTGAGGAAGAGCAGGACGCGACCGCTCTCGAGAAGTATATCGGATTCGAGGACAACGGATTCGAGCGCGTCGAGCTCGGCGAAATCATCAATACCGTGCTGACAAATTTCAGCGAAACATACAAATATATTTTCAAGCAAAGGTTTATACTTAACAAATCGCAAAGCGAGATTGCATCCAAGTTAGGCGTATCGCAGATGACGGTTTCGCGAGCGGAGAAGGCAATAATCGAAAGTTTTAAGAAGGAGCTAAAGAAATAAAAATGAAAAGAGTATTTTCTGGCGTACAGCCTACAGGAAACATACATCTGGGAAATTACCTCGGGGCGCTCAAGCAGTTCGTCGAATTGCAAGAGGACCACGAGTGCATCTACTGCATAGTCGACGAGCACGCAATCACGGTGCCGCAGGACCCGAAGGAATTGAAGAAACACATTCTGGACGTTGCTGCGCTCTACCTTGCGGTTGGCGTTGACCCGAAGAAGTCAATCGTGTTCGTGCAGTCGCAGGTCAGCGGCCACGCGGAGCTCGGCTGGATACTCACATGTGCCGCAAACACGGGTGAGCTCTTCAGAATGACGCAGTTCAAGGCGAAGAGCCAGGGCAAAGAGTCTGTCGGAGCTGGACTTCTGACATACCCAACACTGATGGCTGCGGATATTTTGCTCTACGATACGGATGTAGTTCCAGTTGGAAACGACCAGAAGCAGCATATCGAGCTGACGCGCGACCTTGCAATCAGAGTGAACCATCACTATGGCAAGACGTTCGTCGTTCCGGACGGCAGATTTATGAAGGAGGGCGCGAGAATCATGGCGCTCGACGATCCGACGGCGAAGATGTCGAAGTCTGCGGAGAACATCCACAGCAGAATTTCGCTCCTCGACGAGCCGAATAAAATTAAAAAGTCAATCATGAAGGCGACGACTGACTCCGACGGAGTTGTTAAGTTCGACGTTGCGAGCAAGCCTGGAATCAGCAATCTTCTCACGATATATAGCACGCTTTCCGGCAAGTCGATCGAGGAGCTCGAGCTCGCATACGAGGGCAAGGGCTACGGCGACTTCAAGAAGGACTTGGTTGAGGTTACGACTGAGGCGCTGCTTCCGATTCAGGAGAGATACAAGGATATCAGAGAGTCGGATGAGCTCATCGGCATCTTGAAGGATGGAGCTGAGAGAGCGGACGCAATCGCGCAGAAGACGATGAAGAGGGTAAGAAAGAATTTCGGGCTCGGAATCGAATAATTTTTATGAAAGCTTTCGCGGATAGAACGCGAGAGGTGTAATTATGACTGATATGGTTAACGAAAACACGCAAAACTGCATACCTGATTTTATCCCGCTTCCTGCCTGCCTTGTGAATGCGCAGGGTAAGGTCATGGGTGCGAGCGACAGGATGAACGAGGTTTTCATCTACGACGAGCTTCTGGACAGCGATATTTTCGCACTGACTGGAATCAAGATTGCTGAGCTCTATGAGGCGGCGGCGAACAATACGCATCCGCTCATCAAGCGAAACGACAAGGTTTTCAGGATTTCCGCGAACAAGCTGACGGAGAACGACGAGGATGGACTTGCTGTGTTCTTCAGCGACGTGACGAACCTCGAGGAACTGAAGGATAGATATAACGACGAGAAGCCTTGCGTCTGCAAGATTCAGCTCGATAACTACGACGAGCTCATCGATAGCACGGGACCAGTTCCGAGACTTGCGCTTTCCAGCAAAATCGATGAGATTATCAGGAAATGGGCGGCGAAGATCGACGCTTCCGTTGTTCGTGTGAAGGGCAGCCTGTATGTCATTTGGTTTGAACAGCGGCACCTGGAGAAAATCATTGCGTCGAAATTTGATTTGCTGGATGAGGTGAGAGACCTTGAGACCGGGGCGGACTTCCCAGCGAGCCTCTCAATCGGCGTTGGCGTTGGCGGCAGGAACATGGCGCAGTCGGAATCCTATGCGGATACGGCGCTCGACCTTGCGCTCGGACGCGGCGGTGACCAGGCCGTAATCAAGAGAAACATTAAGATAGAATACTACGGTGGCAAGTTGCAGACCGTGGAGAAGAGCAACAAGGGCAAGTCGAGAATCGTCGGCCATGCTCTGAAGCAGCTCATAGAACAATCGAAGAAAATTTTCATCATGGGGCACCAGTATCCAGATATGGATAGCTTCGGCTCAGCACTTGGAATTGCAAGGCTTTGCTATTTGTCGGAGAAGGAGCCATATATCGTAATCGACGAATACAACGAATCGCTACACGAGATTTTCCGTCAGGCGAAGGAAAACGACGAGTACAGGTTCATCTCCTCGGAGAAGGCGGTTGGCCTTGCTGAGGCGGACAGCCTGCTCATAGTGTGCGATACGCATAGGCCGAGCCTCGTGCAGTGCCCAGAGTTGCTGGACATCTGCGAGAAGGTCGTGGTTATAGACCATCACAGGAAGGTTGAAGAATTTATCGAGAATCCTGTGCTTTGCTACATGGAATCGTACGCAAGCTCGGCATCTGAGCTCGTGGCGGAGATCCTGCAATACATGAGCAAGAAGAAGAGCCTCGCGAAAATCGAGGCGGAGGCTTTGCTGGCGGGAATGACCGTGGACACGAACGGATTCGCTGTGAAGACGGGCGTGCGGACGTTCGAGGCGGCGGCTTGGCTCAGGCGCCAGGGCGCGGATCCGACGGAAGTTAAACGCTTCTTCCAGGAGGATATGTCGAACGTCAGGTTCAGAGCAAAGGCTGTTTCCGAGACGGAGGTTTTCGAGGGCGGCGTTGCAATCACTACGTTCTCACAGATCAGGACGGATGCGCAGGTTATGTGTGCGCAGATTGCAGACAGTTTGCTCGCAATCAAAGGCGTGAAGGCGTCCTTTGTTGTAGGCGAAAATACAGAAGGAAAGACCGTTATCAGCGCAAGGTCGCTCGGTGATGTGAACGTGCAGGTCGTTATGGAGAAATTCGGCGGCGGCGGGCATCTGACGACAGCGGCAGCGCAGGTTGACGAGACGATAGAAGAGACAATCGCGAAAATCAAGGAAATTATGGAGGTAAAAAAAGATGATAGTAATATTGAATAGAGACGTGAAGGGCACCGGTAAGGCTGGTGACGTAGTTAAGGTAAGCGACGGATACGCAAGAAACATGCTCCTTCCGAAGGGCTATGCGACTGAGGCAACTGACGGAAACATCAGAAACCTCGAGAAGCAGAAGGCAATCGCTGCTGAGAAGAAGGCTGAGGAGAAGGCCGCAGCTCAGAAACTCGGCGAGGAAATCGCTAAGCTTGCGGTAGAGATTAAGACGAAGGCTGGCGAGGGCGGCAAGATCTTCGGCTCCATCACATCGAAGGATATCGCGGATGCGCTCAAGGCTCAGCACAACATCACGGTTGATAAGAAGAAGATTCAGCTCGACGGAACTATCAAGCAGACCGGCGAAGTTACGGTTGAAATCAAGCTTTATCCGGAAGTTAGCACGAAGCTTAAGGTTAAGGTTGAAGCGGAATAGCTCAGATAAGAGTGGAGTGTGAAGAGTGGAGAGTGGAGCTCTTTTCAGAGAGTGAAGAGTGAAGAGAACTGTTCACTAGAGTTGAATTGATGATGAGTTAGGAGATAGAAATGGCTGAGAGAATCCCGCCGCATAATCCGGAGGCAGAGAGATCCGCGCTCGGAGCGGCCATGCTGGACAGAGACATCCTCGCGGACATCTTAGAGGAAGTCAAGGCAGAAGATTTTTATAACGAAAGTCACAGAGAGATTTTCCGTGCAATTTGGGATTTGTATAGGGAGAACTCGCCCGTTGACATGCTGACGGTTTGCGAGGAGCTCAAGAGGCGCAAGGCACTGGACATGGTCGGCGGCAGAGCATATATCGCATCGCTCACCGCGGACGTTCCGTCGACCGCAAACGGCGCAGAATATGCGAAGATCGTGGCAGAGAAAGCTACGCTCAGGCAGATGATCAGAACCGCTGAGGACATTACGGACAAGGGCTACGAAGCGAAGATGGACGCAAGGGAGATCCTAGACTATGCCGAGGGTGGAATATTTAGTATTGCCCAGAAGCGCCAGAGGAATGATTATGCGAAGATTCAGGATGTTTTACTGGAAAACCTCAGAATCATCGACGAAGCATCAAAAAACAAGGATAAAATTGTTGGTATCCCTACAGGATTCAAGGATTTAGACGAAAAAACAAGCGGACTTCAGCGTTCGGACCTCATAATCGTGGCCGCAAGACCTGCGATGGGTAAGACCGCGCTCGCCCTCAACATCGCGCAGCAGAGCGCGATCAAGGCGGGTTCGTCCGTTATCATATTCAGCCTTGAGATGTCGAAGGAGCAGCTCGGCCAGAGACTTCTTGCTATGCAGGCAAGGGTCGAGATGCAGAAGCTGAAGCAGGGCGACCTCGACAGAACAGACTGGGATAGAATTTCCATGGCGTCAAACGACCTGAACGGCACGAAGATCGTCATAGACGACACGCCAGGAATTTCTCTCATGGAAATGAGAAACAAATGCCGCAGACTCAAGGCGGACCAAGGGCTTGACCTCGTGGTTATCGACTATCTGCAGCTGATGAAATACGATGGAAAGGCGGACAGCCGCCAGCAAGAAATCAGTGCAATCTCCAGAAATCTCAAGCTTCTGGCCAGAGAGATGGATTGCCCTGTTATTGTGCTTTCGCAGCTTTCTCGTGCGCCAGAGCAGAGACCGGACAAGCGACCGATTTTGTCCGACCTGAGAGAGTCTGGCTCAATCGAGCAGGATGCGGATATAGTAATTTTCCTGTACAGAGACGATTACTACAATGAGGAGACTGAGAATCCAGGCGTTTGCGAGCTGAATATCGCCAAGCAGAGAAGCGGCCCGACCGGCAAGATTGAGTTGACATGGGTTGCGCGCTACACGAAGTTCAGCGACAAGGCTATGTAGTTCAGCGGGAATCGGCAGGATCGGCAGAGTTTAGGAGAAGCTATGAGTTTTAGAAGCGGAAGAGTCAGAGATTTTTATCTCCTGACGACGGAAGTTGAAAATATTTTCATAAATGAATATATGCCGCAAGCCCCTGGGGATTTTGTGAAGGTGTACCTGTATGCACTGCTTTATTCGAAGCAGGAGATGGGGCTCACGCATCAGGCTATCGCAAGGCAGCTCAAGCTCACGGAGAGCGAGATTGACCGCGCGTGGAAGTACTGGGAAGACATGGGCGTTGTCAAGAGAGAGCGGACTGGAAGCGGCTCGCTTGAATACGACGTTATTTTCGTGAACTTGCGCGAGCTCATGTACGCGAACAACGCAGGGGCGAACGAGGCGCAGCAAGCGCTGCCGCAGAACGGAGAGAGACTCTCGGCTGCGGAATCTCCGGCGGATAGACCTTCCGAGGAACTTTGCGAGGAGGAGAACAAGGCTCTCTTTGATTATGTAGAGGACTTGAAGGGGATGACGCTTTCCGCAAAGGAGCTTCGTGAGATTGCAAGCTGGAGAAGTGACCTTTCTGCGAGTGCAGACGTTATCAAGGCGGCGTTCCAGCATTGCTACGAGAAGGGCAAGACGCAGCTTAGATATGTAGAGGCTGTCGTTCGCGAATGGACGGAGAGAGGAATCAAGACTGGGGACGAGGCGCGCGAACTGGCGGAGCAGTCCTCCAAGAGATTTGGTGAATACAAGAGAATATTAAGCTCGCTCGGAATTGTCGGCAGAGTTGCGACTGACGCTGAGAGAGATTTGATAGATAAATGGTTCGACGAGATGGGATTTTCCCTCGAGAGAATACTCGAGGCGTGTGGCAAGACGATTGGCATACAGAACCCGAACGTGAACTACGTAAACAAGATTTTGGAAAATTGGCAGAAAGATGCGGCAACATACGGGCGTAGCGTAAATCAGAAAACGACCGTAAACCAGGCTGCTCTGAAGGAATACTATGAGTATCTCAGGCACGAGGCAGAGAAAAAATCTCATGACGCGAAAGCGGAAATCTACGAGAAACTCCCTCGTATTGAGGAAATCGACGGAGAGCTTGTCGAACTTGGAAGCAGGCTTTCGCGGGCTTTGCTCGGTGGTAGCAGTGAGAATGTCGACCAGATTCGCAAACTCATGATGCTCCACGAGGAGGAACGCGCGGTTCTTCTGACTGAGAACAATTATCCTTTGGATTACACGGACATCAAGTACCTTTGCCAGGAATGCAAGGACACGGGAATCGACGAGTCGGGCAGAAGATGTAAGTGTTCCAAAGAGAGGATAGGAGAGGCAGAAATATGGCTAAACGCGAAGAAAAACGCCAAAAACAAAAACGAGAAAAAATAAAACGCGAAATTACGATATGGGACATTTGCGCGAGGATTGTGACAGCGTCAGATGAGATTCTTGACGAGGTCAGTGAGATACTGAAGGACGGCTACGATAGACTTTGGATAGTCTGTGCGGCACTCGTTACAGGAATCGATAAGGCGGAAGACCTCATCGCATGGTTCTGCACGAAGACTTTCGTTACATTCGCGAGACAGTTCCACGAGGCGAGACTCACACTCCACAGGCACAGACGCGCAATCGCTAAGGAAGGCGCTGTTGGAGTAGCTATACTGCTTGCTCTCGTAGCGGTTTACGGGGCGACGACGGACTACGAATACTCGTACAACGGTAGAGCACTCGGTATCGTCAAAGAGCAGAACGAGGTTCTGGAGATACTCGACCTCATCAGCACGGAGCTTTCCCACGAATACGGTTCGAATATAACGATTGACCCAGAGACCGACATCACTTTCAGACCAGTCATTTCAATCGGCAAGGAAAAGGATGATGCGGACGCGGTTCTCAAGCGTTTCACGTATATGGGCGACATTCAGGTTAAGGCATACGCAATCGTCGTTGATGGCGAGCAGCTTATCACGGTTGAAAGCGAACAGGTCGCAAACGAGGTCTTAGATTCGATTAAGAACAAATATGTAAGCACGAAATCGAGCAAGAAATACGAAGAAATCGGCTTCAAGGAAGACGTTCAGATAGTAGAGACGAGCACGACGCTTGCAAAGATCAGCAGCAAGAAGGCCGCTCAGAAGAAACTGAATAGCGGCTCGCAGCAGGAGGCTACTTACACCGTTAAATCCGGTGATACGCTTTACGGAATCTGCGATAAGCTCGGCGTGACGCTGAAGGAACTCAAGGCTATGAATCCTAAGCTTAGCGAAAACGCAATAATTCATATCGGAGATAAGATTACGACTCAGGAAGAAGTTCCGCTCTTGACGGTTAGAACTGTTGAGATTACAACCTTTGCTGAGAAGATAAAGTACAAGACTGTTTACAAGAAGTCGAGCAAATACTACGAAGGCGAGCAGGTAGTCCAGCGTGCTGGTAAGAACGGTAAGGCGAAGATTACGGCAAGACTCGTCAAGGAAAACGGCAAGACGGTATCCAGAGAGGATATCAGCAAGGAGACAATCAAGAAGTCAGTAAGCAAGATTGTAGTAAAGGGCACGAAGAAGGCTCCGGCAACTCAGGGCACTGGAGTTCTCCAGAGACCAGTTGCAGTCGGCGTTTACGCAGGCTACGGCATGAGATGGGGCAGAATGCACTATGGACTTGACTATGCGGCATCTACGGGAACGACGATCAGAGCCGCCGACGGTGGAACGGTCGTATCGGCTGGATGGTCGGGCGCATACGGCTACAGAATCACCATCGACCACGGTGGAAACATGAAGACGCTGTACGCACACTGCAGTGCGATCTACGTAAGCGTTGGTCAGAAGGTCTACAAGGGCCAGAAGATAGGCGCGGTCGGAAGCACAGGCCGAAGCACAGGCCCACACTGCCACTTCGAAGTCCTGATAAACGGCAAGAACGTAAACCCAGCGAACTACGTATAGTGCGCGGGTATAATGCGAGGAATGTAATAAGGAGATGCAGGGGATTGCAAAATCCCCTTGCTCTAATTATGCTATGAAAAAGAAGAAGCGGGCGAGTAAGAACCGGAGACGGAGAAAACTGAATTACGCTAAGATTATAATATGTGCGGCGGTGATAGCACTCGCCGCATATTTTGGCATGTCCGCATTTAAGATTTACAAGCTCAGTCAGGAGAAGGCCGAGGTTACTGCGTATAACGAGGAGCTCACGAAGAAGCGCGAGAGCCTCGAGCTCAAACTTGAGAACATCAACTCGCCAGACTATATCGAGCTCCAGGCGAGGAGCGACCTGAGGCTTGTCAAGCCGAGCGAGCTGCTTTTCATTTTCTCGGACGATAGCAAGTCGGATGACGAGAAGAATAATTGACGGAAGAAATTTCATGGAAAAATTATCGATTAAAGAGACAATTGTAGTAGAGGGCAGGGACGACACCGCAGCGGTCAAGCAGGCGGTTGACGCCCTCATCATAGAGACGCACGGATTCGGGATAAGGCGCCAGACATGGGAGCTCATCGAGAAAGCCTATAACAACGAGGGGATTATAATCTTCACGGATCCAGACTTTTCCGGTGGGGAGATTAGGCGCAAGCTGACGGAGAAATTCCCCGACGCGAAGCAGGCTTTTCTCGACAGGAAGTCCGCGACGAAGAAAGGCGATATCGGTATCGAGAACGCAACACCTGAGGCAATCGCTGAGGCACTCACCAAGGCGCACTGCACGGTGTACGACGCGGGCTCGCCGACGTTCACTGAAGAGGATCTGTTTGCGGCAGGGCTCACGGGTAACTCCGAAGCATCGGCTCGCCGCGAGAAACTCGGCAAGGCGCTCGGAATCGGCTACGGAAACGCGAAAGCCTTCCTGAGCAAATTGAACAAATTCGACATAAGCAAAGAGGAATTCAATGAAGCTTTACGCACCATCGACAATTAAGGCAATAAAGGAAAGATACGGCTTTCGGCTCACGAAGAGCCTCGGGCAGAATTTCCTGACTGACAAAAATATAATAGACGACATTATCGAGGGCGCGGATATCGGTGAGAATGACCTCGTCATAGAGATTGGCCCTGGAATCGGCGTTATCACTTGGGAAGCGGCGCAGGTCGCTCGCAAGGTTATCGCAGTCGAGATTGACAAGAATCTCATTCCGATTCTTTCGGATACGCTCGCGGGGCAGGACAACATCAGCATTGTGAACGCCGACATCCTCAAGACGGATGTGAACGCGCTCATAGATGAGGCGAGGGCGGCTGACCCTAAGCTTGCAGGCGTGAAGATCATCGGCAACTTGCCGTATTACATCACGACGCCGATCATCATGAAACTCCTCGAGGACGGCGTGAGAGCAGATGGTATCACGATAATGATGCAGAAGGAAGTTGCCGACAGAATCAAGGCGGCGCCTGGCACGAAGGCATACGGCGCACTTTCAATCGCGGTGCAATATTACTGCGAGGTGAGCAGCGTTGTGAACGTGCCAAAGGAAGTGTTCGTACCACAGCCGAAGGTGGACTCAGCGGTTCTCAACTTGAGAATCCTTGCGGATAGACCAGCGGATGTGAGGGATAGAGAGATTTTCTTCGCGGTGGTGAAGGCGGGCTTCGGACAGAGGCGCAAGACGCTGAATAACTCGCTCATGGGGGTATCGGGTATCACGAAGGAAATCGTTGCAGATTCACTTGCAGCAGCGGGAATCGACCCGTCGAGAAGGGCGGAAACGCTTGACCTGCAGGAATTTGCGGAATTGTCAAATCAGGTGGTTTTGAGATTGTAAACGGAAGGAAGTTCGATTAACTATGGACGAAAACATGAATAAAGACATGGATAAGAACCAGGAAGAGAATATCGAAAAAGATACAGATAAGGGTAAAAAAGATAGCAAGCTTGAGAAGTTCGAGCATTTCAACCAGTTTTCGAAATTGGACAGGAAGGTCGAGGAGACTGTTCGAGAAGTTGAGACGATGGATAAGCGGAAGTTCTACAAGAACAGCTTCGTGTATGCGGGCGTTCTGGCGCTCATCCTCAACATTATCATCGAGACGCTCGGCAGATTTTCGACGGCGGGCATCTTCGGTGGGCTGAAATTCATGGTCAGCGATCCGATCGTTTTCCTGTATAATGCACTTTTGATATTCATGACGCTGTGCTTCGCTTCGATTTTCAAGAGAAGAGCGTTTGTGTTCACGATTGTGTCGATTTTCTGGCTGGGTATCGGCATCACGAACGGCATGATTCTAATGCAGAGAATGACGCCATTCACGGTCAAGGATCTCAGCAATCTCGAAGACGGTCTGACGATAGCGACGAACTACCTCAAGACATGGCAGATTGTTTTGATAGTGATTGGAATCGTGGCAGTGATAGTGGGACTCGTTTTCCTCTTTCTCAAAGGACCGAAGAAAAAGGGCACGCTTCACCGCAAGAGGAATATATTCGCAGTCTGTCTCGTGATTTTGACGACTATTCTGTCGACGACGGTAGCCATCAACACAGGCGTTGTGGAGACTTTCTTCGGAAACTTGGCTTACGCCTACCGCGATTACGGTGTTGCGTACTGCTTTACCAATACATGGCTGAATACGGGCATTGACAAGCCTTCGGGCTACAGCAAAGACTCGATTCTTAATATTTTCACGAAAAAGGAACTCGGGGATGATGATGCGATGCTTCTCAAGGAGAAGGACGTCGACGAGGATTATCCGAATATCCTGTTCCTGCAGCTTGAGTCGTTCATCGACCCGCTGACGATTGAGTGTATCGAGCTCTCAGACGACCCTTGCCCGAACTTCCGCAAGCTCGTATCGGAATATTCGAGCGGCGAGTTCTACGTTCCAGCTTGCGGCGCAGGTACGGCAAACGTTGAGTTCGAGGTGCTCACGGGACTGAGCGCGAAGTTCTTCGGACCTGGCGAATATCCGTACAAGTCCGTGCTGAACGAGCAGCCTGCGGAATCGCTTGCGTTCGACCTCGACAGCATTGGCTACGCCGCGCATGCGATACACAACCACAGAGCTGTGTTCTACAATAGAAATGAAGTTTTCGCGAACATCGGATTTGACACGTTCACGAGCATTGAGTATATGAACAATGTCCAGAAAACCCCGAAGAACTGGGCGAAGGACAAAGTCCTCATAGGCTGCATCACGGACGCACTCGAGTCGACAGAGAGCCGCGACATGATATACACGGTTTCCGTTCAGGGCCACGGTAAATACCCGAGCGATAAGGTGATCGATGATCCGAAGATTGAGGTTCTGTCCGCACCGAGCGAGGAGCTGAAGAACAAGTACGAATACTACGTTAACCAGATTTACGAGATGGATCAATTTATCGGAGACCTCATAGAGACGCTTTCCGAGTATGATGAGCCTATCATCCTCGCGATGTACGGCGACCACATTCCTGCGCTCGATATGACGGAGGATGACCTCGAGGACGGCAATCTTTACGAGACGAAATACGTAATCTGGAACAATTTTGGTCTGGAGAAGGACGACGAGAATCTTTACTCATACCAGCTGGCGGCGCACGTGATGGACATGGTTGACCTGCAGGTCGGCACGATTTTCACTTACCAGCAGAATCACAAGAACAGCGAGACGTATCTCGAGGACCTGAAGGCTCTCGGCTATGACATGCTGTACGGCAAGAACTACATCTACGGCGGCTCGAGCCCGTTCGAGAGAAAAGACATGAAGATGGGTGTCAAGGACATCAAGATTGACAAGGTTGTTAAGATTGGCGATAGATACTATATCAAGGGTCAGAACTTCACGCAGTACAGCAAGGTAACGCTGAATGGCAAGGAGCTTGACACGATTTACTTGGGCGAGAGTGTACTCGGCCTGCTGGAGGATGTCGACCCAGAGGATGCTGTAAACATGAAGGTTAGCCAGATTGAGAACAAGAATGGCGAGATTCTCAGCACGACCGAATAAAAATTTGGCGAGAGAAGGTTTTATCTAACGAAATAATTGCGGAGGTGTGATTATGGACGGAACGACGAAATTGCTTGAGACGGAGAGGCTTTTGCTGTCGAAGTGGACGCTGAGCGTTGAGGACGTGAAGGGGCTTTACGACTACGCGAAGAACCCGAATGTGGGACCGAACGCGGGCTGGGCGCCGCACAAGGATGAGGATGAGTCGGCTGAGATCATCAAGGAACTTTTCTTGCCTTACAATGTCTGGTCGATTCGCGATAAGAACACGCACAAGATTATGGGCAGCATCGGGCTGGAGCCTGACCGCAGGAGAGAGGGCGTGGATAGCCTGGAGATGGGCTATTCGCTCGGCGAGCAGTATTGGGGGCATGGATACATGACGGAGGCCGCTCGTGCGGTCATGAAGTATGCGTTCGACGAGCTGGGTATCGTGATTATGTCTATTTGTACGGGGCCGCAGAACAAGCGCTCGCAGCGTGTCATTGAGAAGCTTGGGTTTAAGTTTGAGGGGGTTCAGAGGAAAGGCTATCACATTTACGATGGGACGGATCGCGACAACCTCGTTTATTCGATTTTGAAGGAAGAGTTTTACCAGAGGGGAACGGAGGAATAACATGATTATCGATTTTGATAAGGCGAAAGGCGAGGCTAGGATTGCCAGTGAATATAAGGAGTTCTTGCAGAGAGTAATCAAGAACGACGAGATGTGGTTTTTGTTCGCAGAAGGTGAAATTGCAACGCTTCATACGGAGAAGGGAGAGTGCACGCTCTTCTGGTCGACCGAGGAGGGAGCTGAGGCGAATCGCACGGAAGAATGGGAAAGATTCGAGGTACAGAAGATGTCGCCTGCGGAGTTCATCTCACTTTGCGTACCTGATTTCTATGCGAACGATGTGAATCTCTTGTTTGAATTTCAGGATGATGAGGGAATCTTTAGGTCGCGCGATTTTATCGAGGAAGATTTCTTCAATGAAGCGGATGAGCAGGGCGTGGATTTAGAAGCGATGTGCGAAGAATGCGACGACTTCATGATGGTTTCCGACACCTATGAGTGTTTCTTGGATGACCTGATGATAGCGGGTTGCATGTGGGTGATTGCAGACGAAGACGGCGGCTGGGTTATAGTCGATGTCAACGGAAGTGATGCGCTGCCGCTGTTCGCAAAGAGGGAAGAAGCTGAGGAGATGTGCGAAGGCGAGTGGAGCAAGTGCAAGCCTGAGATGATTACGCTGAAGGATTTCGCGCTGGAGGTTGCCGCAAAGCTTGAAGAGGATGGCATCACCGTGCTGTTCGCTGGCGACGAGGATGGTGGCATGGGAACGACCGCGGCCACGCTCGCAGAGGACATCTGCAATCGCGCTTTGACAGCCGAGCTATACTTCGACGACGAAGACGACGAGGACTCCTCGAACCTCCCGCACTTCAACAACGTCATCCAGTTCCCGCAGAAACTGAATTAATCAAATAGCAAAGTCTGAAACCGCAAGGGTAAATCCTGCGGTTTTTTGATGCTGCCATGGTTGGGCTTGACACGAGAGCGACTCAGCCCTTTGCTTCGAGCAGGTGGAGGCGCATGGCGGTAGCAAGGATTGCATAGAAGTCTTGCTCTGTTTCGTTTTCGAGGCCGAGTAGGAGTTTTATTTTCTGGAGGCGGTAGCGGATGGTGTTCTGGTGGCAGCCAAAGTGCTCAGCGGTCATCAGCATGTCACCGCCGCAAAGGACGAGCTGCCGTACAGTGTCGAAATACTCAGGCTTAGAACGCAGGGATTCCAGAATAGACTGGGCGTACTTTTGCATATTCTCGTTTGCAAGCTGCGGAATCAAGAACTTATATGTTCCAATCTCACGGTAGGAGCCGAAAGATCTTGCCTCAGCGACGGAGGCGAGATAAGCTTGGTAGCTCTCACGGAAACAGAAATCAAGTTCATCGTGAGACGGGTGAATGTCGCTGCGGCAGATGTGAAGCGAGGATGCATCTAAGCCCAAAAACTCCAGAAGCTGCGTTAGGATAACCTCGAAGGCGGAAGGTTTCGATTGGTGAGTGGTTAGCAAAGCAAATATCCCACCGTCGTAGAGGCAAAGCAAAACCTTGTCGTTTAGGTTGCGGTTGAGATAGAGGTTTTTGAGACATCGCTCGGCACGCACATCGAACGATGTATCGGCTTTGATATAGACTCCCATGGCATTTCCCTTGAAAGCGAGGGAAAGCATCTTGGCAAATCGCG